>JASHUO010000235.1 GCA_030039975.1 Alphaproteobacteria bacterium | reverse complement strand
TTGCGCACCGCGCCCGACTGCGCCGTCACCACATGCATGTTGACGCCGAGCTTCTGGCCGTACATGCCGCGCGGATCGCGGATGCCGCGGCTCTGGTCGACGGCAAACCCGACCGGGATGGAATGGATCACCGTGCGCTCCGCCGGCTCTTTCAGCGCATGGCCATGGTCGAGCACGCGGCGCATGTCGCTATCGGTGATCTCGCGGCCGTTGAGCGTGATGTCGCTCTTGATGAGGCGCGAGGCGTTGAAGCCGCCGGAGAGGTTGACGACGACCTCGTCGAGAGTCTCGCCCGCCATCTGCTCGGCCGCGTGCACGGCGGCGAGCACCGATTGGCTCGCCGCTTCGATATCGACGATCACGCCATTCTTGACGCCGCGCGACACCTGGTGGCCGATGCCGGCGATCTGCGGCTCGTCCTCGTGCCGGCGCGCGATGAAGCAGCACACCTTGCTGGTGCCGATGTCGACGATACCGATGGTCCCGCGCGGGCGCGCGACGAGCTTGTTCATGTGGTCTTTCCGGGTTGGCGGCCCTTCTTGGCCGGGGTCTTCGGCATCTCGCTGGGGGCGACGCGGATGGTGAGCCGGTCGGGGAGCCGCATATCCACCTGCTCGATCGCGCGCTCGAGAATGCCGTCGCTATGCTCGAGCGCGGCCAGGCGATGCCAGGCGGCGGTAGCGTTGTCCTCCGGCAGCGCCACATCGACGCCGTTGTCGAAATGGATCGTCCAGCGCCGGCCGCCGATGCGCACGGCGGCCGCAACGCGCGGCGCCAGCGTCGGCTCGGTGGCGAGCATGTCGAGGAGCGCGCCGCCGGCTTGCGGCGCGTCGGCGCCGACCAGAACCGGCAGATTGCCGAATTCGTCGAGATGATCGGTCGGCACCACCACGCCGTCGCGATCGATCAGCACCAGCTTGCCGTCGCGCTGCCAATAGGCGAGGGGCTGGCGCTCGACGAGGTGGATGAAGAGCGTGTCCGGCAAGCGGCGCTCGACCGAGGCGGCGCGCACCCAGGCGATCGATTCGAGCCGCGCTTTCGCCGCGAACGGGTCGACGGCAAGGATCGGCGTGCCGCGATCGACCTCGAGCGCGTCGAGGACGGCGGCGCGGCTGGCGTGCTCGCGTCCTTCCACCTCAACGTCTCTCACCCGCAGACCCAACGCTGCCGTGGTGGCGAGGAAGGCCCTCGCGCCCGTGTGGCCGATAGCGGCAACGGCGCCCGAGCGTTCGAGGCCCCAGCTCCCGCCGACGAGCGCCAGCAGCAGGGCGCTGCCGGTGGCGGCGAGCCTCTGGCCGCGCGTCCAGCGGCGCGCGCGGCGCGAACGCGCGGCGGCGGGCTTGGCGCGCTTCTCCGCGCGGGCGGTCAGGAATCGCATGCGGCGTTCTCCACCATCCAGCGCACCAGCTCGGTGAAACCGATGCCGGCATATCGGGCGATGTCGGGCACGAGCGAGGTCGGGGTCATGCCGGGCTGAGTGTTGACCTCGAGGAGATAAAGGCGCCCCGGCTCGCCGGCGGTGTCGTCGTAACGCAGGTCGGCGCGGCTGACGCCGCGGCAGCCCAGCGCCCGATGCGCGTTGAGGCTGATGGCGAGCGCTTCCTCGTAGGCGCGGCGATGGATCGGCGCCGGCATCAGATGCGTGCTGCCGCCGGGCGCGTATTTCGCGGTGTAGTCGTAGAGCGTCGTGTTGTTCGGCCGGATCTCGAGCGCGCCCAGCGCGCGGTCTCCCATCACTGCGACGGTGAGCTCGCGGCCGGGGACATAGCGCTCGACCAGATTCTCCTCGTAAGCCCAATGCCGCGCCTCTTCGCCCCAGGAATTATCGTCCGGCCGGACGATCCGCACGCCGACGCTCGAGCCTTCGGCGACCGGCTTCACCACGAAGGGCCGCGGCATCACATCGCCGGCGGCGAGCTCCTGGCGCCGCACCACCCGGCCTTCGGCGAGCGGCAATCCTGCGGCGGCGAAGACCGCCTTGGCGCTCGGCTTGTGCATTGCCACGGCCGACGCCAGCACGCCGGAATGGGTGTAGGGGATGCGCAGGAATTCCAGCACGCCCTGGATCGTGCCGTCCTCGCCGCCGGTGCCGTGCAGCGCGTTGAAGGCGACGTCGGGCCGCGGCGTCAGTGCCGCAAGCAGCGCATCGAGATCGCGCGTTACATCGATCGTGCGCGCATCGTAACCCTCGGAAACGAGCGCCGCAGCGCAGTCGCGGCCGCTGACCAGCGAGACTTCGCGCTCGGAAGACCAGCCGCCCATCAGCACGGCGACGCGTTTCATGGCGCACCTCCCCGAGGCTCGCCGATGCGGCGGATTTCCCAGCGCAGCAGGATGCCCGTGGTCTCGTGCACCCGGCGGCGCACTTCTTCGCCGAGGTTTTCCAGATCGGCGGCGGTGGCGTCGCCGGTGTTGATGAGGAAATTGGCGTGCTTCTCCGACACGGCGGCGCCGCCGAGGCGCAGGCCGCGGCAGCCGACGCGATCGATCAGCTCCCACGCCTTCTCGCCCGGCGGGTTGGCGAAGGTCGAGCCGCCGGTGCGCGCGCGGATCGGCTGGGAGGCTTCGCGCGCCGCCTGGATCTCCGCCATGCGTCGGCCGATCGCGACGGGATCGCTGGCTTCGCCGGCAAAGCGCGCCGCGACGAAGATCCAGTCTTCCGGCAGGCCGCAATGGCGATAGCCGAGGCCGAGCGCCGCCGGTGCCAGGGCATGGCGCGCGCCTTTGCCGTCGAGCGCCACGGTGCTCAGCAGAACATCCTTGATCTCGCGGCCATAGGCGCCCGCATTCATGCGCAGCCCGCCGCCGACCGTGCCGGGAATGCCGCTCATGAATTCGAGCCCGGCGATGCCGTCCTGCTGCGCGGTGAGCGCGAC
>JASHUO010000234.1 GCA_030039975.1 Alphaproteobacteria bacterium | reverse complement strand
GCGAGGATCGGCTTGCCGCTCGGCGCGGGCAGCGCGCGCGACTCTGCCGGCGTCGGCATCGCCGCCGCTGCTGCCGTGGGCGGCGTCGCGCCGCGCCGCCGCAGTCGGTCGCGCGCGCGCCAGAAGATGCCTTCGGGTGCCAGCAGGATGACGCAGATGATCGCCATGCCGAAGACCACGCCCTGGATGCCCGGCAGCACATCGCCGAGCTGCGCCTGCAGCGCTTCGCTGACCGGGATCAAGATCGCCGCGCCGATGACCGGTCCCCACAGCGTGCCAACGCCGCCGAAGAGCGCAACGATCAGCGCCTGCGCCGAGGTGAGCATGCCGAAGACGCTGTCGGGCGTCACCACCAGCAGCACCACCGCGTAAAGCCCGCCCGCCGCCGCGGCGAAGGCGCCGCTCAGCACGAGCGAGCGGATCTTCCAGGCGAGCGTATCGATGCCCGCCGCCTCCGCCGCCGGCTCGTTCTGCCGGATCGCCATCAGCGACATGCCGAAGCGCGAGCGCTCGATGGCGAGCGAGACGAGCATCGCCGTCACCATCAGCAGCAGAGCCAGCGCGACATAGATGCGGTAATCGCCGAACTGCATGAACAGCGCCGGCGCCTGGCGCTTCATCGGCAGCGGCACCTCCTGATAGCCGAGCCAATCGAAGACGTAGAGCAGCGCCAGCGGATAGGCCAGCATGGCGAGCGCGAAGTAATGGCCGCGCAGCCGAAACGTCGGATAGCCGATGAGCACGGCCGCCGCCGCGCCGACCAGCATGCCGAGCGGAATGCCGAGCCAGGGCGTCACGTCGAAGCGCACCAGCGCGATGGTGACGGTGTAGGCGCCGAGGCCGAAGAAGGAAGCGTGGCCGAAGGAGATGAGGCCGGTGTAGCCGCTCGAGATGTTCCAGGCGAGCCCGAGCGTCGCCCAGATCGGCACCAGGGTCAGCATGAGCTGGTAGTAGGAGCTGCCGATGAGGAAGGCGAGGCCGAACCAGGCCAGCGACAGCAGCGCGATCAGCAGCAGGACGCGCCCGGTGCCGGCTCCGCGCATGGCTCAGACGCGCTCCGCCGCGCGGCCGAACAGCCCTTGCGGCCGCAGCAGCACCACCAGCAGGAAGACGACGAAGATCGCCGCGTTCTGCAGCTGCAGCGGCATCACCAGAGTGGCGAGCTGCTGCACCAGCCCGATGGTCAAGCCGCCCCAGAAGGCGCCCAGGATGCTGCCCATGCCGCCGAGCACGACGCCGGCATACATGATGATGACGAAGTCGAAGCCGACATAGGGTTGAAACGGGTGGTAGGTGGCGACGAGCCCGCCGGCGATGGCGGTGATGCCGGCGCCGATGGCGAAGGCGAGGCGATGCGCGCGATCGACGTCGATGCCCATATAGGTCGCCGCCACCGGATTGTCGGCCGCGGCGCGCAAGGTCTTGCCCAGCAAAGTGCGGCCGATCACGAGGTAGAGCGCGAGGCCGATGACGAGCGAGAGCAGCGCCGCCGCGACGCTCGCCTTGTTGATGAACACGGCGCTGACGCCGTCGGGGCTCAGCGCGATCTCCCAGGCGCGCGCGGAGAGCGGCGTGCGCACCGATTGCGGCTCCGAGCCGAACAGGATCAGGGCGCCATTCTCCAGCACGAGCGCGACGCCGAGCGTGAAGATCAGCTGGCTGTAGTGGCCTTCCGCCTCGCTGCCGACCGCGCGCGTCCCGGTGATGCGCGACATCAGCAGCCGGTGCAGCAGCCAGCCGAAGATGAACAGCGCCGGGCCCGCGAGCAGCGCGCCGGCATAAGGGCCGATCATCGGGCCGAGAAAGGCGAGCGCGCCGAAACCGGTCACGAGATAGAAATTGAAATACATGCCCAGCATCAGAAAATCGCCCTGGGCGAAATTGATGACGCGCATGACGCCGAAGATCAGGCCGAGCCCGACGCACATCAGCCCGTAGAGACAACCGAGCAGGATTCCCGCTGTCAACGCTTGCAGGAAGGCTTCGAGCGCGATCCCGAAGGGTGTCACGCGGCGGCGTCCAGGCGCGCAGAGCTGGCGGACAACTCTCTCCTCCCTCCTCGGCGGTCGCGCGATTGTCGCCGAGGCGGCACGGACCGGATCTTCGTTCTCACGCCCTATGGCGGCGCCCTTTTCCCCTGTCAAGCCGCCGCGCTGTGTGACGAGCGATCTGGAGATGCACCACGGAGTCAATGAGGCGGTGAGAACCTCGCTGCACATCAATGCGTCGCCACGGGTTCCGTCGCGCTTTCCAGAACGTAACTCAGAGTCCCGTCCCGCATCGGCTCAGCAAGCCACCGCTTTCCGTCCGGGCCGATCACGCGGCACAGGGCCAGCCCCTGATAGCCTTTCTTTAGCCAGCCGCTGGCGCGGCGGGCGGCGGGAAGCGTCTCAGAAGGCAGATTATATGAGGTCGTGATCCAGGCTTCCCAGGTCACCTCGAATGTCATGACCTGTTGCTCGACCCGGAAGCCGCGGGGGACCATGGTCGACCAGGGTTTGTCCCAGTTCGCCATGTCCTCCACGGTATGGTCTGGATCAATTTTGCACCGCTCCTTCAATACGCCGATGCGGTCGCCGTAGAGCTTGGAAAGGCAAGGCACTGCAATCGCGATTTCTTCGCTCGTGACCGGGCCAGCGTCCGGCATGGAGCATGAGGGTGCGCGGAAGCGCAGCCAACCGCGCTGATCTTTCGCTAGCGCCGGGCGTCCCGTTTGGTCGAGCCGTGCCATG
>JASHUO010000233.1 GCA_030039975.1 Alphaproteobacteria bacterium | reverse complement strand
GAAGCTGTCGCTCGACGGCGCCAAGGGCCCGCCGCTGAGCTTCCGCTCCTGGGATCATCAGCTGCGCCAGCCGATCCTGCTCGCCACTGCCGATGCGGTCGTCGCCGACGCGCCGCTGCCGGGCTTCCTGCATGCCACCAACGTGCTGGATACGCTGGGCTATGATCAACCGGAAACGCAGTGCCATTTCTGAGAGGTGCCGATGAGACCGAGGCATGCGCTG
Source organism: Alphaproteobacteria bacterium (assembly GCA_030039975.1). GTDB lineage: Bacteria > Pseudomonadota > Alphaproteobacteria > ATCC43930 > CGMCC-115725 > DAHUYF01. Next base: position 4,852 of record JASHUO010000233.1, on the reverse strand, counting down.
CAAGCCTTCACCGCCGTCGCCCGCCGCGAGGTGACGCGCTTTGCCAACCAGACCGGGCGGCTGCTCTCCGCGTTGGTACGGCCGGCGCTCTGGCTCTTCGTCTTCGCCGCCGGCTTTCAGAACGTGCTCGGCATTTCCATCACGCCGCCCTACGAGACCTATGTCACCTATCAGGTCTATATCATTCCCGGCCTTGTCGGCATGGTGCTGCTGTTCAACGGCATGCAGTCCTCGCTGTCGATGGTCTATGACCGCGAGATGGGGATGATGCGGCTGCTGCTGACCGCCCCCTTGCCGCGCTGGTACTTGCTGCTGTGCAAGCTGCTGTCGGGCGTCGTTCTCTCGGTGCTGCAGGCCTATGCCTTCCTGATCGTCGCTGTGCTCGTCGGCATCGACCTGCCGCTGTCGGGCTTTCTCTACGTCCTGCCGGCGCTGATCGCGGCCGGGATCATGCTCGGGGCGCTCGGCCTCACGCTGTCCGTGAGCATCCGCCAGCTCGAGAATTTCGCCGGGACGATGAATTTCGTCATCTTCCCCATGTTCTTCCTCTCGACCGCGCTCTATCCGCTGTGGCGCTTGCGCGAGAGCGGTGCGGACTGGCTCGACGTCATCGCGCGCTGCAATCCCTTCACTTATGCGGTCGAGCTCGTGCGCTTCGCGCTCTACGGCCGGATCGACTGGGTCGCGGCGGCCGCGGTGCTGGCGGCGGCGCTGCTCTTCTTTCTCATCGCCGCGTGGGGCTATGATCCGCAACGCGCCTTCCAGCGCCGTCCGGCGGCGGCGCCGGCCGGCTGAACGGGCGAGGGGCGGGATGCGTGTCATCGTGCTCGGGGCTGCCGCGGGCGGCGGCTTTCCCCAGTGGAATTGCAATTGCGACACCTGCCGGGAGGCTTGGGCCGGAACTGCTCCGGCGCAGACCCAGGCTGCCCTCGCCGTCAGCGCCGATGGCGAGCGCTGGGTCCTGCTCAACGCATCGCCCGATCTGCGCGCTCAGGTGCTGGCGACGCCGGCGCTGCAACCGCGCCATCCCGGCCGCGACAGCCCCATCGCCGCGGTCGTCCTCACCAATGGCGACGTCGACGCTTTGGCCGGACTCCTCACCTTGCGCGAGAGCTGGCCGCTGTCGCTCTATGCGACGCAGAGCGTGCTCGACGTGCTCGCGGCCAACAGCATCTTCAACGTGCTCGGCTCGGAGCATGTCGCGCGGCGGAAGCTGGCGCTGGGCGTACCGCTCACGTTGTCCGCCCGGGACGGAACGCCCCTCGGGCTCAGCGTCGAGGCGTTCAGCGTGCCCGGCAAGCCCGCGCTTTACCTCGAAGACGCCGCCATCGAGCGGCGGCTGGCCGAGCGTTCCGAGAACACCATCGGATTGGCGGTCTCGGCGCCCGAGAGCGGCAAGCGGTTCTATTACGTGCCCGGCTGCGCCGCGCTCGATGACGAGCTTGCCGCGCGGCTTCGACACGCGCCGCTGCTGTTCTTCGACGGCACTCTGTGGCGCGATGACGAGATGATCCGCGCCGGTCTCGGCGGCAAGACCGGCCGCCGCATGGGTCATCTCAGCCTCTCCGGTGCGGAAGGCTCGCTGGTGGCGCTCGCACCGCTCGGCATCGGCCGCAAGCTGTTCATCCACATCAACAACACCAACCCGATTCTCCATCCCGGCTCGGCCGAGCGGCAAGCGGTCGAGGCGGCGGGCTGGGAAGTCGCGCGCGACGGGCTCGAGATCGTACTTTAGAGTGAGGCCAACCTGCGGCGGCGTTCAGGCGATCAGCCGGCCACTGGCGACAGCCTGGGCGAGCGCATTCTCGAACCGCTCGCAGAAGATGCGGTCGGTGGCGTCTCCGGTGCTGTGGCTGAGCTCTAGGAAGAGCTTGGTCACGGCATTCTGTTGGCCGCTCTCTTTCAGTCCGGCGACATTCGGGAGGATGGTGATCTTCTCGGGCGTGGCCGTGATGGTGAAGGGCAGGGCTGTGGTTTCGATGCCCGAAGCGCTTCGCGTCTTCACGACAAGCGTGCCGCGCATTTCGGCAAAGCCGAATTTCCGATCCTTGCGATTGATCCCGACGCGATAGGCAATGGGCCAGAATTTGAGCGTCGTATCGATGCCGCCTTCGGAAAGACGTCGCGCCATATCGACGAAGCGCGCACGAGCGTGCTCGACATCCCCGGTCCGGTGCAGCGCCTGCCGCCGGGCGCGCCGTTCCTCGGCGGTTCCGCGCCGATAGGCATCGACCTTGTCGTTGAAGGAGGGCCGCCTCAGCCGCAGCGCGATCAGGATACGGCGCAGCGCGGCAGCCACCCGGCCGCCGCGGGCCTCCGTCGCCAATTCCTCGCTGACGAGCTCGTTCGCCATATTGCGCTGTGGTTTCCTTTTTCTCCCGCCATTCAACCGGACCGGCAATGGATATACAAGAGCCTTATGACGGATACGATAGTCCCGAGCGATGACCGCACGCGATCTCACGCAGACGTGACGATCTCGGGAAACATGAGGTTTTGCGCAGAATATTTTGACCGGCGCAGCGAATTCGAACGCCGCATCGTGGTTAATGGTGTTGCAGCGACGGGGGATTCGATTTCAATCTTTAGAACCGACGGCTCTCCCGACCACCAAAAACTGCACCCTGCCGCATGAACACCGGCGCGTGCCAGCGCCTTCTCCGGTTAACTTCTGGCTCGACATAGGTACAGCGAGGCACATGATGCGGGTGCTTAAGTTTTGGCCTTACCAGGCGCGCGCTCGATCTGGCCAGCTGCTCGCCGCCATGGCGGTGCTGTCGGTTTTCGCCATGCGGATCGATGCCGCCACTCCCGTCGCGGGCAGCGCGGCTTTCGGCGACTGGACGAAGGACGCGCCCGGCGTGATGCACCATATCACTCCGGCTGATCTGCCGCCGCCCTATGCAACGCGAAGCGCCGCCAACCGGCCGCAGATTGTACCGCGTCCGGCGGGCGCCTTGCCAAAGGTGCCGCACGGCTTCGCGGTCGAGGTCTTTGCCAGCGGCCTCGAGGGAGCGCGGCTCCTTCGCACCGCGCCCAATGGTGACATCTTTCTGGCGGAGACGAGCGAAGGCCGGATCGTCATCCTGCGCGACAACGGCAGGGGAAGACCGGCAAGCGTCAACACCTATGCCAGCGGGCTCGACGAGCCTTTCGGGCTTGCCTTCTATCCGCCTGGCGGCGCGCCGCGGTTTCTCTATGTCGGCACGGTCGGCGCCGTGCTCCGCTTTCCCTATCGGAGCGGCGACATCAAACCCGCGGGCAGAGCCGAGACCGTGGCACGCCTTCCCGCGGCCGGCGGGCATCAAACGCGCGACGTCGCTTTCTCGCGCGACCGGCGGAAGATGCTCGTCTCGGTCGGCTCCGCCTCCAATGATGCAGAAGACGGCGAAGCCGAGGAAACACTCCGCGCCAATGTTCTGGAATTCGATCCCGATGGCCGAGGCCGGCGCATCTTTGCCAGCGGCACCCGCAATCCGGTCGGGCTCGCGATCGATCCCGTCACGGGCGCTCTCTGGACCGCCGTCAACGAGCGCGACGGCCTGGGCGACAACCTGCCGCCCGATTATGTGACGCAACTGCGCGATGGCGGCTTCTATGGCTGGCCCTGGTACTATATCGGCGATCACCGGGATCCGCGTCACCGAGGCGAGCATCCGGAGCTCGTCGGGCATGTCCTTCTGCCCGACGTCTTGATCCAACCGCACTCCGCGCCGCTTCAGCTCGCCTTCTATACCGGCAGCCAATTCCCGGCGGCCTATCGCAACGATATCTTCGTCGCCTTGCACGGCTCTTGGAACCGGGCGCAGCGCACCGGCTACAAGGTCGTGCGCGTCATGCTGCGCAACGGCAAGCCGACCGGGGAATACCAGGATTTTCTGACCGGCTTCGTGACGGCCAACGGCGATGTCTGGGGCCGCCCGGTGGGGGTCGGCGTCTCGCCCGATGGCTCGCTGCTGGTCAGCGAGGATGCCAATGGCACGGTATGGCGCGTCTCCTATGTCGGCGGTCGCTGACGGCCCCAGGCTGGAATCACTGGCGCCTTCGGACTATGGTCGCTGGTCAGGAGGCTGGCATGACAACAGACGCGGCGCGGATCGAGCCCCGGCCGGCAGCCACCGTATTGCTGCTGCGCGACGGCCGCGAGGGGCTCGAAGTGCTGATGGTGACGCGAAACGTCGCCGCCGATTTCGCCTCGGGCGCGCTGGTGTTTCCCGGCGGCCGGGTCGACGAAGCGGATGCCGATGACGCGGTGCTGGCACGGTGCCGGGAGACGCCGGTGGGACGCGCGACGGCGTTCCACGTCGCGGCGGTGCGCGAGACTTTCGAAGAAGCGCACCTCCTGCTGGCGCGCCCCATCGGGCGAGACCGGCTGTTGTCGGCGCAGGAAGTCGATACGCTCGAGACCGAGCTCGAGGACCGCCTCGGCCGCGCCGCGGAATTCGCCGATTTTCTCCGCCTGGGCGAAATCGAACTGGCCACCGATCTGCTGGTGCCGTTCGCCCATTGGATCACGCCGGTCGGACCCCCCAAGCGGTTCGACACGCATTTTTTCCTGGCGCCGGCGCCGGTCGATCAGGTAGCGGCGCATGACGGGCGCGAAGCGGTCGAGACGGTGTGGATCGCGCCGCACCGGGCGATCGCCGATTCCGAAGCGCGGCGCGTCACTCTGGTGTTCGCCACGCGCATGAACCTTGCCAAGCTGGGCCGCAGCAAAGCGACGGATGAGGCGCTCGCCGCGGCGCGCGCCGATACCATTGTCACCGTCTGTCCCGAGCTGATCGAAGGCCCCGCCGGCAAGCTGCTGCGCATTCCTGAAGCTGCCGGCTACGGCATCACCGAGATGCCGGCT
>JASHUO010000232.1 GCA_030039975.1 Alphaproteobacteria bacterium | reverse complement strand
GCGCGGCGCCGAAAGTTGGAAGGCATCTCGTGGCGGAAGAAGCCGATGATCTGGGTATGGCCCGCATAACCCTCGGCGACCCGGAGAAAGGCGATATCGTCACCAAAGCGGCGCAGCAGCTCGAGGCCGAGCGTCTTTCGATAGAAGGCGATCATGGCGTCGAGATCGCGTACGCGCAGCACGATCTCGCCGACGCCGCGCGGAGCAAAAGACGGACGAACACTCACCGCTGCACGCCGCCATATTGGCGGACGCCGGAGGCGAGGGCCCATTCGGCGAACCATTCCGGCGATTGCGGCATCTCGCGCGGCTGCCAGGCAGCGGTGAGCCAATCCATGTCGGCGAAATACTCGACCGAGCCGCCGCAGGGGCTCTTGAAATACCAGAAATAGCAGGAAGAGATGACGTGCCGTCCGGGACCGACATGCGTCTCCCAGCCCTGCGCGGCAAAGGCGAGACCGCCGCCGAAGACCTCGTGCACGTCATGCACTTCGAAAGCGAGGTGATGGAAATGCGGGCGATTGTCGGCGCTCTGCAGCAGGAAGAGCTGATGGTGATCGGCCTCGGCGCGGCCGCGCAGGAAAACGCCGCGCTCGGGATAGCGGTCGGAAAGCCAGAAGCCCAGCGTCTCGCGATAGAAGCGCTCGACCGCCGCGATGTCCGGCACCTGGAGCACGACATGGCCGATGCGGCGCGGCAGCGCCCGCTTGTAGAACGGGCCGATGCTGTCGATGCGGGCGCGCCGCTCCGGCGTGTTGACGGCAATCTCCTGCGCTTACAGCTTCCGGCGCCGCGTCACCGCCAAAGCGACACCCATCCCCGTCGGGTCGGCAAAGCGGAGGCTGCCCTCCTCGCTTCGGCTCACCCGCGTCGTTCCGTCGAGACGCTGGGCGAGCGCGTCGAGATCGGCCGGCCGCTCGACGCCCCAGACGATCTCGCGCACGGTCGAGCCGGGCTCGATCGCCGGCGGCAGGCTCGGATCATCGGCGGGGCGCAGCACCACCTCGGTGCCGTCCGCGGCGCGGAAGACATCGCCTTCGGCGATGAGGCCCCATTCTTCGAAGAAGCGCCGGCCGAGTGCCAAATCCTCGACACCGTAGACGACGCGTTCCAATCCCAGGATGCTCATGGCGTTTTCTCGCAGGGATGCCCGCCTCGGGCGGGAATTACGGCCGCGGCAGCGGCCGCCGTCAAGGGGTTTGCCGCGGCCTTGACGCGCCGGCCGGAAGCGCAGGACAGTCGCGCCAAGGGCCTACCAAGGCATAGGGAGGGACCATGGACCGCGAACCCGCCACCGGGCGACCGAACGAGCCCAGCGCGGCCGACGCCCTGCTCAGGGGTCTGAAGGCGCAGGGCGTCGACTACTTCTTCGCCAATCCGGGCACCGATTTCCCCTCGATCATCGAAGGCTTCGCGCGCGCGGCGGAGAGCGGCGGCACGGTGCCGCGGCCGCTGCTGGTGCCGCATGAGACGGCGGCGGTGGCGATGGCGCATGGCGTCTACATGGTCTCGGGCCGGCCGCAAGCGGTGATGGTCCACACCAATGTCGGCACCGGCAACACCATCAACACGCTGATCAATGCCGCGCGCGACAATGTGCCGATCGTGCTGCTGGCGGGCCGTTCGCCGCTTACCCAGAAAGGCCATCTCGGCGCCCGCACGCGCTACATCCAATGGGCGCAGGAGATGTTCGACCAGGCCGGCATGGTGCGCGAGATCGTCAAATGGGATTACGAGCTGCGCCTGCCCGATCAGACGGAAGAGGTGCTGGCGCGCGCCTTCGAAGTGGCGATGGCCTCGCCGCGCGGGCCGGTCTATCTCACCTTGCCGCGCGAGATCCTGGCAAGCGCCGCCGGGCAGAGCGGGAGTGAGAGGCCGCGGCGCAAACCGCCGGAGCCACCTCATGCCGATCCGCAGGCGATCGACACGCTCGCCGAGTGGCTGGCGGCGGCGCGGAAGCCGCTGATCATCACCGCCGGGATCGGCCGGAGCGCGGCCGGCGTCGCCGCTCTCGCCGAGCTTGCCGAGCGCTTCGCGCTCCCGGTGGTGGCCTTCAGTCAGCGCTTCCTGGCGCTGCCTTCGGACCATCCCATGCATCAGGGCTTCCAACCGCGGCCGCTGATCGAGGAAGCGGATCTCGTCCTGGTCGTCGAATGCGACGTGCCCTGGATTCCGTCGCTCGAAGGGCCGCCGGAAACCGCGCGCATCGCCCATATCGGCGAGGATCCCGCCTTCGCCCGTTATCCCATGCGCGGCTTTCCCGCCGATCTCTCGATCACCGCCGCGGCGCCGGCCGCCCTCGCCGCGCTCGCGCGGGCGCTGGCGACGCGGCTTTCCCCGGATGCGCCGGCGATCGTCACGCGCCGGCGCGAGCTCGCCGAGCGCGCCGCCGATCTGGCCCGGCGTCGCCGCGCCGAGACCGATCGCGACGCCGGCGCCGAGCACATCACGCCGGCCTATCTCAGCCGCGTCATCGGCGAGGCGGTGGGGCCGGAGGCGATCATCGTCAACGAATACCCGCTTCGGCCCGAGCATTGCCCGCGCAGCCTGCCCGGCAGCTATTTCGGCCTGAGCCCGGCGGGCGGGCTTGGCTGGGGCTTCGGCGCGGCGCTCGGCGCCAAGCTTGCCGCGCCCGAGAAGCTGGTGGTGGCGACGCTCGGCGACGGCGCCTATGTCTTCGCCAATCCCACCGCCTGCCACTGGGTCGCCGCGGTGGACGCGCTGCCGATCCTGGTCGTGGTGTTCAACAACGGGCTGTACGGCGCGGTGCGCAACGCGACGCTCGACCTCTACAAGAACGGCGTCGCCGCGCGCGATGGCGCCCGGCTCCTCGCCGATCTCGGACCGAGTCCCGCTTACGAGATGCTGGTCGAGGCGAGCGGCGGCTATGGCGTCCGCGTCGAGACACCGGCCGAGCTGATGCCGGCGCTGGAGCGCGCCATCGCCGTGGTGACGCGCGAGAAGCGGCAGGCGCTGGTCAACGTCATCTGCCGCTATTAGGAGCGGCGTCAAGCGAAAAGCGCCGGGAGGGGTCTACGCCTCCGGTGTACACCGGCGACATTTTTTTCCGGCCAGGCGCGCGTTCTTCACGATGTCAAAGAGCGGGGTGGTCACATGGTACCACGGCACCCCTCACGCTCAGCGCCAGAGCGCGTGGCTCCCCCCTCCCTTCCCTCCCCCTCAAGGGGGGAGGGGCTATTCTTCTTGAAAGTTTCCTCACAATGGAATCGCCAGCAGAGTGTCGATGCGGCGGCTGTCGAAGATGACGAGCTTTTCGAGGAAGAGCGGCTCGGGGCCGCGGAAGCTGACGCGGTCGAGGTAGCGGCCGGAGCTGAACAGCGCGGTGGCGCCGTCATGCATGATGCGCACGACCAGGTAGTTCGAGCGCGCGGTGACGATGCCGTCGCTCTCGCCGAGGATCAGCGTCGACGAGACGAGATGGCGATAGCGCTGCGCCTCGTAGATATTGGCCTGGCGCAACGCCGAAACGCGGTCGTTCAGCATGCCGCGGCTGTCGGCGAAGAAGACGCCGATCGGCAGAGTCTGCTCGTAATTCTCCGCCGAGATGATCTGGTAGCGGCAATCCTCGGTGAAGTAGCCGGGCCATTCCTCGAGGCGGTCTTCGTCGAGGCTGGCGACGTAGCGCGCCAGCAG
>JASHUO010000231.1 GCA_030039975.1 Alphaproteobacteria bacterium | reverse complement strand
TCAATCCGATAGCGATCGGCGAAGCGGATCAATGGAAGGGGAGGGCGATGACGGTACGGCGTTTTGACCACCTGACCATCGCGGTGCGCGATCTCGACAGGGCGCGCCGGTTCTTCGGGCTGCTGGGGTTCAAAGAGGCGATGTCCGTGGTCATCGCCGGCGAGCCTTTTGCCTCCTACATGGGCGTGCCGGAGATCGAGGCCGATCACGTGACCTTGGTTCTGGAGAATGCGAGCCCGCGCACCGAAATCCAGCTGCTCCACTACCGCCATCCCGAAGCCATGTCCGATCCGCATATCCGCGACCTCGACAAGATCGGCCTCAACCATATCTGCTTCGCGACCGACGACCTGGAAGCCGAGCTTCGGACGATGCGCGCGAACGGTTTCGAGGCACGCAGTGGAATCCTGGAGTTCCACGCGCGGAAGCTGGTTTTTCTCGAAGGTCCCGAAGGCGTGGTCGTCGAACTGTCGGAGTGGCGTTAGAAGGGGGAAGGCGGCCGCCGCCGCAACGCGTCGCGACTTACGGCGCTTTGACGTGCTCCAAAAAATGCAGCACGTCGTTGGTGAATTGCTGCGGATCCTGCAGGAAGGAGAAATGGCTGACCTCCGGCTGTATCAGCAAGCCGGCGCCGGGGATCGCCTTCGCCATGAACTCGGTGTTCTCGCGCTTGATCGCCTCGTCATGGTCGGCGTCGACGATCCAGACCGGTACGGTGATCTTCTGCAGCTGAGCTTCGGTCCAATTCGGCTGCGTCGCCCACATCTTCTCGATCTGCGCGAGGAACGCCTGATATTCCGTCGGCGTCGGTGACAGCGCCGCATACTCCTTCTCGGCCCGTGCGACAAAGGCGTTGAAGACCGGGCTCTTGCTGATATCGGCGACGCCGCTCGGATCGGAATTGGCGGCGAAGGCAAAGAGCTTTGTCAGCCGCTCGGGATGGCGCAGCGCAATGTCGAGGCCGAGGATCGCGCCGTCGCTCCAGCCGACGATCGCTGCCTTGCGGATCTTGAGAAAATCCATGAGGCCGAGCACGTCGTCGGCCATGAGGTCATAGCCATAGGGCTCGGCGTTGCGCGTGCTGCGGCCATGGCCGCGGCTATCCATGACAATGACGCGGTAGCGCTTCGCCAGAGCGGGTACCTGATTGCCCCAGTAATTCGCGTTGGCGAGCCCGCCATGCAGGAGGATGACGGGCTCGCCGCGGCCGAACACCGCGTACCAGAGGCGGATGCCATTCACCGGCGCGTACCCCGAGCGCTCCGGCTTGGGCAGCGTCGGCGTCGGCGGCAGCGTCAGCCATTGCGGATCGGCGCGCGCCGGCGCTGTGGCCGCGATGACCGCCAGGCAGCACAGCAGAAACGCCCAGCAGCGCAGTGACACCGACCCGCCGAGGTCGAGCCGACCTCGCGGCGATACGGCCGAGGCGATGCGCGATCCCGTCAGCGTACGTTGCTGCTGGGCGGAACCAGCGGCTGGCCTGCCGGCTGATTGGCCGGCTCGACCGGCGTGTTCGCGGCGCCCGGAGTGGTGCCCGGCACGAGCGCGGCGCCCGCGGTACCGGGCGCGGGACTGGTAGCCGCGCTCGGCGTCGGGCCGGGCATCGGCTGATCCAACTTATTGCTGCAGCCGGCTATGGCAATCGCGGTCAGGCTGATGGCGGACAATGTGAGAGCGATCGATCTCATGATGTTCCCTTCAAGATGATGCCGGGCGCAAACGGGGCAATTGTCAGTTTTGTTCCATCCGCGTAACGTTGGCTGGCTGCTGATATCGTTACGGTTCCGACAAATGGGTTGCCGACGGCTCGAAAGCACGGCCGACCGCGAAGTCGAAAGCCCCGTCGGTAGCGCGATCTCGGCGGCCGCTCCGGGCCGTGGGCGGCGGCTTATCGAAACCTCTCGATCGCATCGGCAATGCGCAGCCACCAGGCGACTCGGTCGGACCGGCCGCACTGCTGTTGAAACTCCGCGGCGCGCCGCGCGATCGAGAGGGCGTCGGGGGTGCCGTTCGCGTAAATCATTGCACTGGCAAACTGCCGAACGTCGTCGTCGTCATCGCCGCTCATTGAATGGCAACAGAGGGGCCGGTAAGCCGGTTCCGATGCGGCGCTCCCGGCGGCAACAAGTGCGGGGACTGGGGCCCATCCCCGGACGACGTCACTCCGCCGCTTGGTCGCGCTTCGTTCTCCTTGCCGCCCTCAACGTCGCCATGCTCGTCCGGCTGCGCTCGCGACGGCGATCGCAGAACTCGCACTGTCCAGGCGGCGCTAGCAGCTCGGCCGGTTTATCCCGTCGTCGTCTTTTGGGTGACGGCCTGATTTCGACGAGCTCGGGACTCTCTGTCGGAGTTAGCGGAGTGACCGACCGCCCGGGCGGAGGGGGGCGGCGCTGGGCGTTCGGGCAATTCCACCGAACGTGCCCCTCTTCCCCACATCGCGTGCAGCGGACCAACGGCATGCCGGCAGAGTAGCATCGGTGTTTGGCAACAAGCCGTGTTAGATAACAGACCTGGAGCGTTTGATAACAGCAACGGCCCGCTCACAGCGTCTTGGCCATCTGCGGCAGCCGAGGCACCCAATCGTTTCGACCTTTCCCGCCAGGGCGGCCGCTAACGCCGCGCCTTGAGGGCGGCGGTAGATCCGCGCCGGCGGCTTCACGCGGGCGCTGCCGAACTCGGCGACATCTCCTCGCGGCGCCGGCCTATCTCGACCGCGCTGGAAGACCTGCGACGCCCGACGAGGCCGCAGACCACTCATTCCTGCGCTACGGCGCGGCAGTTGAGCCCTGGCGCCTTCGGGGGCCGAATGGTGCGACCGCAAGCCTTGCTGCGAACGCGCGCTTCCGCGTCG
>JASHUO010000230.1 GCA_030039975.1 Alphaproteobacteria bacterium | reverse complement strand
CGCGAAGTGGCGTTGCGCTTCAAGGCGCTGGCGGAGTACGGGCCGGAACGGGAGGTGCGGGCGGAATTGAAGCGGCTGTCGGCCGAGCTCGCCGCCTGGATCGTTGCCGCCGAAATCAAGGCGATGACCATGGAGGAGGCGCCGGTCGTGACCATCAGCGAGGCTGACGGTCCGTCGCGCTGGCGCTGGCGCTGGTGGCGAGCCGGGTGGTGGCCGAGACGCCCAAGCTACGCCGCGCCGGCGTAGGAGAACCTGAACAAATCGCCTGCGAAGGTATGTTCGCAGGCATCGGGCCCCGTCGCGATGGACCCCCGCTTTCGCGCTACGGTATCTACGCATATCGAAAAAACCGTGACTCCAATCTCTTTTCCGCCTTTCCCACGAAAGCGGGAAACCGGAACCAAGGGCTCCGCTCACCGGGGCTGAGGCTCCTGGATGCCCGCTTTTCGCGGGCAAGGCGACAATTAGGACATGGGGCCGACGAGCGGGAATCCATAAGAGCACCGCGCGCCTGCCGCAGCGGGCGAATTTGCTGCAGAATGCCGGGACTTCTGACCCAGGGAGGGGATGATGAAGCTGGTGCTCTTCCGCCACGGAGCCGCGCACGAACCTCTGCCAGGGTTGCTCACGGAGCGCGGTGTCGTCGACATCGCCGGCGCGGTGAAGCGGAGCTATACGCCGCAGCTGACGATGCAGGGGATCATCGATGATTTCGACAGCCTGCGGCCCGCGCTCGAGGATCTTGCGGCGCGCGGCGCGGCGCTGCCGCTGAGCAGCCTCGGTTTGTGCCCGCCGCTGCCGCGGCCGGGGAAGATCCTCGCTTGCATTGCGAACTACTGGGAGCATGCGCAGCGTGAACCGCGGCCGCTCAGCATGTTCCTCAAGAATCCGGATGCGGTGGTGGGGCCCGGCGACACGATCATGCTGCCCGAATTCACCCTGCCTTGGATCTTCATGCATGAGGCCGAGCTTGCGATCATCATCAAAGGCCCGGCGAAGCAGGTGCCGCGCGCGAATTGGCGCAGCGCCGTGTTCGGCTACACCGTGATGATCGACGTGTCGGCGCGCGGCGACGGTCGTCGGACCTGGCCGGTTGGGCCGCCGGCGAGCTGGCTCGGCAAGTCCTTCGATACCTTCGCGCCGCTGGGCCCCTGCATCGCCACCGCCGACGAAATCCCCGAGCCGAACGACCTCATCGTGCGCTTCTGGAACGACGGCCAGCTCCGCCACAACTACAATACCGACGACATGGAGCATCGGGTGCCGGAGCTCATCGAGTTCGCCACCGCGGTGATGACCATGAACTCCGGCGACGTCATCGCGTGCGGCACCAACCACGAGGGCTTGGGTGCCTTGCAGGACGGCGAGGCGGTGGAGATCGAGATCGAAAAGATCGGCCGCATGACGCTGAAGGTCGCCGATCCCCTGAAGCGCCGCTGGGAACGCGGCGTCTATATGGGCGCGGACTCGACCAACCCGGAAGCCGTTCGGCGCCACCGGCCGAAGCCGGTGCCCGGGGCATAGTCTCGGCGCCTCCGTCGGCATGGCGAGCGGCGGCGCGATGGAGTAGAGTGAGTTCACGGCCCACTTCAAGCGAGCCGTGCTTCTAAAAACGGACGGAAGGGTGCTGAAGCAGCACCCTTCGATCGACAGGGACAGAGCTACACGTTCGAGCCGGTGGCGGGCCAGGGGCTGCCCCGGGACATCGAGGCGTCAGCGCAAGGCTGTTTGGTCGGTCACGTATCTTCTCCAGCAATGGGCGAGGGCGCCCCCCGTGTCTTCGGCGTAGCCGCACCCGTCCCCCGCATCGAACCGATCGGGGAGACCGCCATGAGCACGACCGATATCCTCGGCCGGTCGACGCTTCCGGCCAGCCATGTTCTGGGGCGCAAGCTCGACAGCATTCCCTTCAGCACCTACCACCTCATGATCATCTTGGTGCTCGGCACCGTCGGCTTTGTCGAGGGCTACGACCTGGCGCTCGGCGGCTCGCTGCTGGTGCTGGCCAAGCAGCCGCTTCACCTGACCGCCTCGCAGATTCGCTGGCTCGCCGTCGCCCCGACGCTGATGGTGGTTGTCGGCGGCTATATCGCCTCGGCGATGTCCGACCGCATCAGCCGCAAGATGGTGATGCAGCTCGGCGTGGTCATCAGCACCCTTTTCACGCTGATGATACCCGTGGCGCAAAACGGCGCGCAGCTCATCCTCATCCGCTTGCTTACCGGCATTGGCTTGGGCTTTGCCGTTTCGGCACCCTTCCCGATCGCTGCCGAGCTGATGCCGAAGCAGCACCGGCGCACCTACGGCGCGATCTTCGAGGTCATGCTGGCGAGCGCTTTCACGCTGCTGCCCTTCATCGGCTTCCTGCTTGCCGGCAATCCGAACGGTTTCCGGCTGATCGCGCTGCCGGGCGGGCTTGCCTTGGGCATCGTGCCGATGCTGGTGCATTTCGGCCTGCCGGAGAGCCCACGCTGGTATCTGCGGCGGGGCGACCTGCAAGCTGCGGTCGCAACGGTCAATCGCATGATCGCCCGGGGCGGCAATCGCGTGCCGCCGCTGACGGTTGCCGGCCTCGGCGCCGACCTTGATGCGGCGCGCGAGGCGCTTCCGCCGTTTACGGCGCTGTTCCGCCCAGGCCAGCTGCGCTGGACCGTGGTGGGCATCCTCTGCGGCGCGTCGGCGGCGACGGCCTATTACTGCTCGGCCATTCTGCTGCCGAAGGCGCTGGTGGACCAGGGCGCCGCGGTTGGCCTGAGCTTCGGGCTCAGCACCTTGCTGTTTGTGGTGACGATCCCGGGCAAGCTGTTCACCGGCTTTATCATGGAGCTCATCGGCCGCCGCTGGACCATCACCTATTGCCTTGCCGGCGCCATCCCCGGCCTCGCCTTGATGGGCATGGCGCACAACACCGGTTCCTATGCGACGGTGGCGATGACCGCGGGCGCGATCATCACCGGCCTTACGGTGCTGTCCTCCTTCACCGCGGTGCGCGTCTATCTCTCGGAGCAGTTCCCCACCGCGCTGCGCGGCCGCGGGCATTTCTTCGGCGAGGCGACCGCGCGCGTCTTCTCGGGCGTGCTCGCGCCGTTCCTGTTGGAGCCTTACACCGGCAATCCGACGGTGTTCTTCGGCTCGATCATGGTGGTGGTGGCGCTTGGCGCCTGCGTGCCGCTGCTCTTCGGCAAAGAGACCGTCGGCCAGCTCGAGCT
>JASHUO010000229.1 GCA_030039975.1 Alphaproteobacteria bacterium | reverse complement strand
ATCGCTATCGCGTGCGCAGCGTCGACCATGTCGTCGAGGAGATCCGGCTCGCCAAGCACTATTTCCCGCAGGTGAGAGAGTTCTTCTTCGACGACGACACCTTCACCGACAACCTGCCGCGCGCCGAAGCGATCGCGCGCGCGCTCGGCAAGCTCGGCGTCACCTGGTCGTGCAACGCCAAGGCCAATGTGCCGCGTGACACGCTGAAGGTGCTGCGCGACAACGGGTTGCGGCTGCTGCTCGTCGGCTACGAATCCGGCAATCAGAAGATCCTGCACAACATCAAGAAGGGCATGCTGGTCGACGTTGCGCGCCGCTTCACCAAGGATTGCCACGAGCTCGGCGTCACCATTCACGGCACCTTCATCCTCGGGCTCCCCGGCGAGACCAAGGAGACGATCGAGGAGACCATCCGCTTCGCCAACGAGATCAACCCGCACACCATCCAGGTCTCGCTGGCGGCGCCCTATCCCGGCACCTTCCTGCACAAGCAGGCGGTCGAGAACGGCTGGTTCGACGCCGAGCACGCCGATCTCGTCGACGCGCACGGCATCCAGATCGCGCCGCTGCACTATCCGCATCTCTCGCACGAGGAAATCTTCGAGTCGGTCGAGCTCTTCTACAAGCGCTTCTATTTCCGCGCCGGCAAGATCGCGTCGATCGTCGGCGAGATGGTGCGCAGCCCCGAGATGATGGTGCGGCGCCTGCGCGAAGGGGTCGAGTTCTTCCAGTTCCTGCGCGAGCGGGAGATGGCGCACTGACGCTGCGCCGGCGGCTCATCGTTTGCGCCGATGATTTCGGCCTCGACGATGCCGTCAACGCCGCGGTCGAGCAAGCGAGCCGGGACGGAATCCTCACCTGCGCCAGCCTGATGGTCGGTGCGCCGGCATGCGCCGACGCGGTGGCGCGCGCGCGGCGCCTGCCGCGTCTCGGTGTCGGCCTTCATCTCAACCTCGTCGAAGGCAGGCCCGTCCTGCCGTCCGAGCAGGTGCCGGACCTCGTCGACCGAAGCGGCGATTTCGACGCGAACATGCTGCGGGCGGGCTGTCGCTTCTTCTTCGGCCGCCGCGCCCGCCGCCAGCTCGCCGCCGAGATCCGCGCGCAATTCGCCGCCTTCCGCGCGACCGGCCTCGCGCTCGATCACGTCAACGCGCACCGTCACATGCACATCCACCCGACCGTCGCGCGCCTCATCGTGCTGATCGGCCGCGAGTTCGGCCTCAACGCAATGCGCGTGCCTGCGGAGCCGCAACGGGTGCTGCGCCGCGCCGCCGCGGCCGAAGGCAGCCGCGTCTTCCCGCCGCTTTATGCACCCTGGATCGCGCTGCTGCGCCGCCGGCTGCGGCGCGCCGGGCTGGTGCTCAACGACCACATGCTCGGGCTCGCCTGGACCGGCGCCATGACCGAGGAGCGGGTGCTGCGCCTCGTCGCGGCCTTGCCGCCGGGAACGAGCGAGCTCTATTGCCATCCGGCGGTGGCACAAACCGAGCGGCTCCGTCGCACCATGCCGCGCTATCGCCCGGTCGACGAGCTGGCGGCGCTGCTCAGCGTCCGGGTCCGGGCGGCGATCGAGGGCGGCGGCATCGAGCTCGTCCGCTATGCCGACCTGGCCGCGGCGCCGTGATACGCGCGGCGACGCTGCTCGGGCTTTTGGGCCTTGCGCTTGCCACCGCGCTTTTCATCTGGCAAGTCGCCGCCAGCCGGCGCGCGCTCAGCGCTGCTTGACCGGGCCGAGCAGCGCCGGCAGCACGAAGAACGTGCAGATCAGCGTGTAGAACAGCGCCAAGGTGAGCAGCTTGCCCATATCCGATATTCCGGGATCGTTCGACAGCGCGAGGCTGCCGAAGGCCGTGCCGGTGGTGAGCGCGCTGAAAAGGATGGCGCGCGCGGTGCTCGACTCCAGCAGGTCGCTATTGCCCGCGCGCCAGCGCATGACGAAATAGATGTCGAACGCGACGCCGACGCCGAGCAGCAGCGGCAAGGCGATGATGTTGGCGAAGTTGATCGGCAGGTTCGCCAGAATGCTGGTCGCCATGGTCAGCAATCCCGCCAGCAGCAGCGGTGCCAGCACATGCAGCACGTCCCATAGCCGCCGCAGCACCAGCACCAGCAATATGCAAATGGAGGAAAGCGCGATGATGCCGGCGACGATGAAGGCGTGCGTCACCGTGCTCGCCGATTCCTGGATGGTGACGGGCGTGCCGGTGGCATCGGGGACGATTTGCTGGACCGCCGTGGTGAAGCGGTGCAGCACGCGGTTGTCGCGCGCGTCGCCCTTGGGGAAGACTTCGACGCGCGCCCGTCCGTCCGTCGCGATCCAGTCGCGCTTCAGCGATTCCGGCAGGCTCGTGAGCGTGACCGGCTCGGCCTGCAGCGCCAACCGCAGGTCGTCGAGACGGCGCTCGATCCCGGGAGCGACATTGGCGCGTAGCGCGGGCAGCACCGCGGCGCCGCGCTGCTGCACCGCGTCGAGCGCCTTTGACAGCTCGGCCGCGGGCGCGCTGCCTTGCGCCGCGACCTGCTTCAGGCGCTCGTTGCATTGTGCGATCGCCGCCAGGATCTGTTGATCGGTGGGGGCAGGCTTGGTCTGCGGCGGCGTCAGCGTCGGGCCGAGAAGTTGCGCCGCGTCTTGGAGGATGGCGAGCTTTTTCTCCTGATCACTCGGCACGAAGGCCTCCGCCGTCAGCACCTGGGCCACTTCCGGCAGCTTGTCGAGCTGCTTCGCCACGGCGACGGCATCGTTCACCGAGGGCGTCAGGAACTCGATGGTATAGGGCGTCGTCTGCGGATCGGACATCAGCGAGAACAGCGTCGATACCGCTTCTTCCTTCGGGCTCAGCAGGTGGAGCGGGTTGAAGTCGAAGGTGAGGCGCGGCATCAGCGCGAGGCAGCCGGCCGCCAACAGCAGCGACACGGCGATCACCGGCATGCGGTGGCGCACCAGCAAGTGGTCGAGCGGTGCCAAAGCGGCGAAACCCACGGGCCGCCGCTCCCCCTTGGGACGCAGGATCGTGAGCAGCGCCGGCAGCAAGGTGAAGTTCAGCGCCAATGCCAGCAGCATGCCGGTGCCGGCGATGAGGCCGAGATCGGAGACGCCGGTGTAATCGGTCGGCACGAAAGAGAAGAAAGCGGCGGCTGAGGCGATGGCCGCCACGGCCAGCGGTCCGCCGATGCTGGCGGCGGTGCGGCGCAGCGCCTCGGTGAAATTGTCGGCGCGAAACCGCTCGTCGCGATAGCGGACGCTGAACTGAATGCCGAAATCGACGGCGATGCCGACGAAGAGTACGGCGAACGCGGCCGAAATCGGGTTGAGCGGCCCAACCACGCCGATGGCGAAAGTGCCGCAGGCGACGAGCCCGATGATCAGCGTGACAACGATCGCCGCGAAGAGGCGCAGCGAGCGCAGCGCCAGCATGAGCCAGAGGAAGAGCAGCCCGACCGAGAGCGTGGTCGAGAAGCCCGCGCCCTTGGTCAAGTTCGAGAACTGGGCGTCCGAGATCGCGACCGGTCCGGTCACGCGCACGGTCACGCCATTGGCCGCGGTCAACCCGAGCTCCCGGGCCGCGGCGTGGATCGCATTGGTGGCTTCCTGGCCCGGCTGGACGGCGTTGTAGTCGAGGTTCACCTGGGTGAGGATGAAGCGCCGCAGCTCCAAGGGCTCGGCTTTGCGGCCGGTCATCATCGTCTGCCAGGACAATGGCCGGTGCTGACCTTGCAGCGCGGCGTTCGTCGCCGCGGCGACGGTGCTCAGCGATGTCTCGATGTCCTTGGCCGGGATGTCGCCATGGATGACCCCTTGCGCCGCGAGGTCGAGCGCGTCGAAGACGCCGCGCAGGCTCGGATCGGCGGCCAAGGTGCCGATCAGCGGCTGCGCCGAAATCAGCTGGTCGGCGAAGTCCTGCACCTTCGTCTCGGAGAGAAACAGCATCCCGTTCTTTTGGAAGAACGGCCCGCTGTCCGGTCGCCGCACCGAGCGGAACAAGTCGGTTTCGCTCGCGAGGCGCTTGGCGAGAGCGTCCGTGGCATCGCCCGCCAGGTCGGGAGTCGCCGCATCGATGACCACGATCAGACGGTCGGTATTCTGCGGGAAGGCCTGGTTGAGCGCCTGCTCCTGCTTGCGCCAGGGCAGATCGGGATTGATCAGCTTGTCGATATCGGTGTCGATGCTGATATGGCCCGCGGTGTAGTAGCCGCCGGCGATGCTGAGCGCCAAAATGATGAGCGCTACCGCGGCGGCGTTGCGGCGGCTGAATTCGACCACATTGGTGATAAGCCCAATCATCGTGGCGTCACGCCTCACGATAGATCAGCAGCACGAAGCCGACGACCACGAAAGCGATCGGCCAGACCCAGGCGGCTATGCGGCTCGCCCGGCCTTCGAGCCGAAGCTCGAGCCAGCGCGCCCAGCCGGCGGTGATGCCGGCGAGCGCAAGCGGCACATGGGTGATCTCGATCAGCAGCTGCTCCTTGATGTTGGACAGCGCATGCGAGTGCGTGAGCAGCAGCGCGCCGCCCGTAGCGGTGATCAGCGGAAACACCAGCGCCGCCCGCGACCGGCCAAGGCCGCCCGCGCGCACGCGCCATTCGAACAGCGCGAAGGCGGCAATGAGCGCCACGAAAATCCGGTGCTGTACCACTTCCGGATCGCGAAAGCTCTCGAGCAGCCCGATATCGCCCAGCGGCCAAACTTCGGGATCCGAGCGGATGAAGAGGAAGCCGGCAAGGACGAGGAAGAGCAGCGGCCAATGCCGCGCCCAGGGCGCGCGGCCGGTGCGTTCGAGCAGCGCCAGAATCCCGATCGCGAGGACCAGCAGGCCCGACCAGTGATGGTTATATTCCGACCAGGCGATATCCTCGGCATTCCGCGGCGCTACCACACCCTCGCCGGGGACGAAGGCCTGCGGCGCCGGCGTATGTGCCGCGTCCGCGGCGTCGATCCGCGCTTGCAGCTCGGAGAGGGCGAGGCTGGCATGGTCCGGGCTCTTGAAGCGCGGCCATTCCGGGGTCAGCCGCTCGACGATCTCGTGCCAGGAGGCGCGATCGGTTCGCAGGTCTTCCGCCGGCGGCTGCGAGGTCAGCGACGCGGCGGCAAAGAGCACGGTGAGGCCGATGCCGAGCTCGACCTCGGCAAAGCGCCGCAGCCGCAGCACGGGCGTCGCGGGGTCGCGGCGCAAGCGCTCGACCAGGCGGTAATTCATCGCGCCGAGAAACAGCAGCCCCAGCAGCAGCATGATCTTGGCGAAGACCATGACGCCGTAGGCGGTGCCATAGAACGCTTCCAGCGAGCCGACATAGACCACCGCCATGGCGATCCCGCCGGTGACGAGCAGCGCCACCGCGGCCATGGAGATCTGCGAGAAGCGCCGTCCGATCAGGCGATAGGCTGACCCGTCGCTGACCGCGGCGAGGCTGATGAGGAAATAGGGCATGCCGCCGATCCAGGCGGCCGCGCCCGCCATGTGGATGAAATCGGCCGCGCCCAGCGGCAAGCGGCCGGAGAGCCGCGCCGCGGCGTGGCTGGTGCCGATCTGCGCCAGCAACATCACCACGGCCAACACCGGGAGCGTGGGAAAACGCCATCCCTTGAGCGGCCTTGCGGCGACGGCCATCGCCAACAGCGCCGCCGCTGCGGCGATGAGGCCGAAGCGGGCGAACTCGGCGCCCATCGCCTCGATCAGCGGCATGTCGAGCGTCCCTGC
>JASHUO010000228.1 GCA_030039975.1 Alphaproteobacteria bacterium | reverse complement strand
GCTTCCGGCATCGCAGCGCTGGACGCGCTGCAGAGCGACGATCGCCTCGCCGAGTATCAGCCCTATTGGGCGGCGCGCGCCGGTCTGCTGGCTGCCGCCGGCAATGCCGCAGCCGCTGACGAGGCCTATGAACAGGCAATCGGGCTCGAGCACGACCCCGCGGTCCGTCGTTTCCTCGAGCGCCGCCGTCGCGCCTTGCGTGGCTAGCGGCGCATCCGGCGCGCGTCGAGCGCGTCATAGAGCGGCAGCATCCGCTCGGCGATAAAGGCGCGCAGCGCCTCCGGCAAGGCCGGTCGGTCGGCGCGGTCGCCGCTGAAGAGACGGCGACCCGGATCCTTGGCGTAGTAGCGGGCCTCCTCGCCGAGCCGCGCGATGTTGTCTGTGTCTGGCGTAACGCCGATCGCCGGCGCGATCCGCGTCCAGACCGCATCGGGCAGCTCGCGATAATCGACGATCATCATGTCCTCGGCCGCCGCGGCGACCGCGAGGAGTGAGCCGAGCACCAGGGCGCAGAAGCTGGCGTCGGTGAGATGCGCGAGCTCCGCGGCGCCGAGCGCAAAGAGCCGCTCGGCCTCGATCGGTGCGCGGCGCAGCGCCATCCAGCTCGGCGGATCGGCAAGCACCGACGCCATCACATCGAACGGCGAACGCTGCACCCAGATCAGCTTCGCATCGGGGAAGGCGCGGCGAAAGAGGTCGAGCCGCGCCAGGTTCCAGCTCGAGAGCTTCAGCACATAGTGGCGCTCATCGCCAAAGCGGCGCCGGCCGAGCGCGCGCACCAGGAGACGCAGCAGCCGCGCCGCCTGGTCCTCGCCGAGCGCCGCCGGATCGGCGAGCAGCAGCGTGTTGACGGGCCGCGGCTCGGCGATAACGAGCGCGCCGGGAAGACGCGCGAGGAGCCGCGATACCAGGGTCGAGCCGCAGCGCGACAGGTGGAAGATCAGCGCCGACGGATCGAGCGAGGGCGTGTCGTCGAGCGCCGCCAGCGCCGCCAAATCGGTGCGAACGAGACGCGGCGCGTCGCCGCCTGCCCAGCGCTCCACCGTCTGGTCGAAGAACGGCTCGGCAAAGCGCAGCCCCGCGAGATCGCCCCAATCGACCGTGCCTCCCGGCGCGGCGAGGTCAAGCGCGACCGGCGTGAAGCGGGCAAGCCTGGCGGCGTCCACGGCGGGCGCGAGGCCTATTCGGCGGCCAGCGGATAGAGTCGGTCCGAGCCTTCGACATAGGCCCGCTCGCCTTCTGCCAGCCGCGTGTTGTTGTGCTCGCGCAGCGTTGCTTCGGCCTCGCCGTAAAGGAACGGCACGAAGGCGTAGCGCCGGCCGCGGCTGACCGGCGTCACCTGATGCAGCATGCCGCAAGAAAAGACGACGGCGCCGCCGGCGGGCGGGCGATAGGTGCGGCGGCCGAATTCGGGAAAGATGAGGTCGCAGCCGTCGTAATCGCTATTGAGATTGATCGAGACGGCAAAGCGCCGGTGCTCGGCGCCGGCATTGACGTTGTCGCGATGACGAAAGAAGTGCCCGCCCTCGGCGGCGTCGTAGCAGGAGACCAGGTAGCGATCCATGCGGGTTGCGGCAAAGCTGAAAAAGCGCTCTACGGCCGGCAACAGCCGGCGCACGATCTGCTCGCGCATCTTGCCGCGCAGCTCCGGATCGACGATCGCCAGATCGCGGCGGCGCTTCAGGCGATGGTCGATCACCGTCGCGGTCTTGCCGCCGCGATCGAGCAGGAAGCCGGATTCCTCGCCGCCCATCGCCGTGTAGAGACGAACGAGGAAGTCGCAGAGGTCGAAATCGAGAACGCGCGGGACGACCAGCGCCGGCGCCCAGAGCGGCACGCCCGCCGATTGATCGACCGGCGGCAGCCCGCGCAGGACGCGGCGGAGCGCCTCGCCATGGCCTGCCGGATGGTTCCCGCCGATATCGGCGACGGCCCGCTGCAGCGGATCGAGAACGATCGTGCGCGGCATCTCGCGCACGCCGAAGCTGGCGCTGATGCTGCTGTCGTAATCGGCGATGAAGGCGATGGCGGGACTGCTGATCGCGGCGAGCTGTGCCAGCGCCTCAGGCGCGGGCGGCGCCGTCAGGATGCCGTAGAAGACGAGGTGATCTTCCTGGAACAGCGCCGCTTCGCCGAGGATTTCGGCGAGCGCTTGCGCGGCGCGCGGCTCGGCGAGCGAGCCCAGAAAGGCCAGTACCGCCCAGCGGCCGGCATCGACATGCAGAGCGACCGAGCCCCCCGTCACGGTCCGCGCGTCGAACCAGGGCACCGGGTCGCCCAGCCGAATCGCCGGCTCCTGCTCTCTGCTCTCCATAGCGGCCTTCCCCTGCGCTCTGGCGGCCACGCGCCGGACGGATGCTGCAAGGGATTGGTTAAATTACTATAACTTTTGGCCGCTTGGCTTCTGTCGGAACCGGCGGGGAAGTCCCACATGTTCCGCGCTGGCACGAGCCGAAGGGAGGTGCCCGATGAGCGATCCTTCCCGCGAAGAGCCGTCCTCGCCGGGCTCGCAGCGCGCGCTTGCCGCGGTGGGCGCCGCAATCATCCTGGCTTTGGTGGCGATCGGCATCTACACGTGGCGCTCGCTCGGTCCGACCCAGATGGATGCGAACGGCTACATCGCGCTGATCCTCGGCGTTCTCGGCACGGTCGGCCTGGGCGTCGGGCTCATGGCGCTGCTCTTCTTCAGCCATCGCTACGGCTATGACGACGCGGCGGGCGGTCGCGCCGGCCCGCCACCCGATCCGCGCCAGCCCGACAAGCGCTAAGGGCTGGCCGCGCGCGGCCGTTCTCCTCGCCGAAGCAAACACCGATATGCTAGCCATGCGGCATGCCTGCTGCCGCGGCGTTGCTGCCGCTTGCTACCTACGGGTTCGTGCTCGGCTGGTCGGTCGCCTGGCCGCCCGGCCCGATCAATGCCGAGATCATTCGCCGCGGTCTCGCGCGCGGCTTTTGGCCGGCCTATGGCGTGGGCTTGGGCGCTTGCACGGGCGACGCGGCCTGGGCGATCGCGGTGGTGCTCGGCGCCGGCGCGCTGATCGGCCCGCTCGGCGCGAGGGCGGCGCTCGCTTGGCTCAGCACCGCGCTGCTGCTGCTGGCGGCGGTCTATCTCCGCGGCGCGTGGCAAGCGCTGGCCGCGTGGCGGGCCGGCCGAACGGCCGAAGCCCCGGGGCGTTTCGACAGCGGCCGCGCCGGCTATCTGCTGGG
>JASHUO010000227.1 GCA_030039975.1 Alphaproteobacteria bacterium | reverse complement strand
AGCACCTTGGCGTCGAAGACCTGCCAGGCGGTCTGCGCCGGCTGATCGAGGATGACGCGGCCGTATTTGGCATAGGTGTAATTGCGGAAATCGGCGCCTTCATCGACGAAGCGGCGGCCGGTGACATTGACGATGAGGCCGAAGGGATAGGAGTGCTTCTGGAAATTGTCGCCGACGGCAAGATCGCCGAACTCGGGCGCGTTGCGGTCCCAGGCGACGGCATGACAGCCCGACCAATTGCCCCAGGGCATGGCACCGGCCTCGAGCGCCATGCGGATGCCGTCGCCGGTGTTGAAGCGCGTGCCGCGCACCTTGGCGAGATCCCAGCCGGGGCCGAGATAGCGCGTCCGCCACTCGGCATTCGCCTCGAAGCCGCCGCAGGCGAGCACCACCGCCTTGGCGGCGATGTCGAAGCTGCGTCCGCCGCGACGCACATGAACGCCGAGGACGCGGCGCTCATCGAGCAGCAGCGACAGCGCGCGGGTGCCGTAAAGGATATCGATACCGTTGCGGCGCGCCGCTTCGTGTTCGGCGGCGACGAGGCCAGGTCCGCCACCCCACGCCTCGACGGTGAGCCCGCCCCAGAAGCGCGTCTTGTCGCCGACCTTGAAGGCCTGGCGGCCATAGGCCGGCAGGAACTTCACGCCTTTGCCGCGCAGCCAGATGAGCGTCTCGAGGCTGCGCTCGATCATCATCTCGGCGAGGTCGGGGTCGCTGCGATACTGGGTGATGCGGCCGAGATCGTCGTAGAACTGCTCGCGGGTATAGGTGCCGTAGTCGGTGCGCGCGATCTCTTCGGCGGTAAGATCGGGAATGAGCTTCTTCAGATCCTCGACGCCGTTATAGACGGTGCGGATGGCGCCGGCGGTGAAGCGGCTGTTGCCGCCGCTTTCGTCCTCCGGCGCGCGCTCCAGCACCACCACCGAGGCGCCGTGCTCGCGCGCCGACAACGCCGCCGAAAGCGCCGCATTGCCGGCGCCCACGACCACCACATCGCACGTCATTTCCGCCATGGGTCCCTCACTTCGCCGGGGATAGGAGCCGCTGGCGGGCGGCATGTCAACCGCGCCAGTTGTCGGCTATCAGTTGTCAGTCGTCAGTTTTCAGTTATCAGTTACGGGCGACTGAAAACTGACAACTGAGAACTGACTCAACAGGGAGGAGCCGATGCTTCGGGTGGCCATTCTCGACGACTATCAAGGTGTGGCGCTCGCCATGGCGGATTGGCGGAGCCTGCACCCCCAGGCGACGATCGAGGCCTTCGCCGATCACCTCGACGATCTCGATGCCGTGGCAAGGCGCCTCCACGCCTTCGAATGCGTCGTCGCCATGCGTGAGCGCACGCCCTTTCCGCGCGCGCTGTTTGCCAAGCTGCCGAACCTGCGGCTTCTCGTCACCGCCGGCATGCGCAACGCGGCGATCGACCTCACCGCGGCCACCGAGCGCAAAGTGCAGGTATCGGGCACCGACATGCTGCCCTATCCCACGGCAGAACTTACCTGGGGCCTCATCCTGGCGCTCTTCCGGCACATCCCGCAGGAAGACCGCGCGACGCGCGCCGGGCATTGGCAAACGACGCTCGGCATCGGCCTCAAGGGCAAGACGCTCGGGCTCCTCGGCCTCGGCCGGCTCGGCAGCCAGGTGGCCCGGGTCGGCCAGGCCTTCGGCATGGAGGTGATCGCCTGGAGCCAGAATCTGACCGCGGAACGCGCCACCGCGGCCGGCGCCGCGCTGGTCACCAAGGAGGAGCTCTTCGCGCGCGCCGATGTCGTCAGCATCCATCTCGTGCTGAGCCCGCGCTCGCGCGGCCTGGTCGGCGCGGCGGAGCTCGCGCGGATGAAGCGGACGGCTTTCCTGGTCAACACGTCGCGCGGACCGATCGTCGACGAGGCGGCGCTACTCGCCGGTCTCCAGGAGCGGCGCATCGCCGGCGCCGGGCTCGATGTCTTCGAGCCCGAGCCGCTGCCGCGCGAGCACCCGCTGCTGCGGCTCGACAACGTCGTCATCACGCCGCATCTCGGATACGTCACGGAGGAGGGCTATCGCCTCGCCTATGGCCACGCGGTCGAGAACATCCGCGCCCATCTCGAGGGCAAGGTGCTACGGGCGATGAATCAGGTTTAGCCCTGCTGCACGAAGATCGGAGGCTTTGCCTGAACCGTGCGGCCCCCGCGGTTGCTTCGCAACCGCTGACGCCGCCGGCGACGAGCGCTACGCTCGCGACTCACCCCCCGCGCAGGATCAGTGCGGAGACGCTGGCGATTTGCGGCCAGCTGGTGGCGATGACGGTGTGGCTCGCATAAGCGGCGACGAGCGTCAAAATGCCGACAAGCACGCCGAGCTCGCGGACGCGGCGGTGATCGCCGCCGCGAATTTCGCTGGCCAGGACGGCGGAGAAGAACAACAGGCTCAAGACCGAGCCCAACAGCACGGGAATCATGGTTCTCGCGTCTCCCCCGAACCCGGTCCGACACCCCTCGCGGCCGGCGCAGTCTAGCAGAGCCGCAACCGAAGGATAGGGCCTCGATCGCCACACAGCGCGTGCGCGCTCGATTGTTTGCGATCGCCGCAGACTCCCTTTGGCGCTTTGCCCGTTCGGAAGAGCGATGTTGCTCCCAATGTCTCTTCGCAGCGGGAGCGATTGCTCGCCTCCCTCATTGCGAAAGGAGAACACGCCATGTCGAGCACACTGCGCCGGTTGGCGCTCGTCGCCAGCGTCACCGTGCCGACCGCCTTGTCCCTGCCCGCTGCCGCCGCGGGGTATTTCGACACGCCGGACGCACCGCTCGTCCCCCCCGACGCTCTATGACACCGGCAGCGCGCAAGCGACGATCGCGCGGCAGCAGGCGAGCGGTTATTTCCCCACCGCGGGCGCCCCGCTCGTCCCGCCGACCGAATATGACACCGGCAGCGCGGCAGCGAGCACGGCCCGCCAACACAGGAGCGGCTATTTCGGCGATGCCGGAGCGCCGCTGGTCGCGCCAACCGCCAACGACCATTGAGCTTGGCCGAGCGCGCCAACCCGAAGGACATTCGGGGAGCGACCTACGCCCCCGGTGTACACCGGGGGCATTTTTTTGGAGGCACGCCCCGGGTGTCGCGCGCGGCGTGTCGCAGGTGAAACATCCTGCACGATGTCGAACAGCGTGGTCGTGAGAGAGTACCATGGCGCCCCTTATCGCCGTGTCCTCGGGCCAATGGACAGGGCGAGTGAGTCGGCGCCTTCTCCCCCTTTCGGGGCGGGGGTCCGCTTAAGGATTGTGCAGCGGCGGCAGAAATGCGAAGGTTGACTGGCCAGTTTCGGCTTCGGCGGCCTTGCCGATCGCCCGCCGGGCGTTGCTCCAAGAAGCTAGAGGCGGAGAACTGCGCGGTGCCGCACCTGTAACGCGGCGCCGATCCAACCACTTAAAAGGGAGGCCAGCTTGGCTACCGGCACTGTCAAATGGTTCAATGCGCAAAAGGGCTATGGCTTCATCCAGCCCGATGGCGGCGGAAAGGACGTCTTCGTCCATATTTCGGCCGTTGAGCGCGCCGGCATGAACTCGCTGCGAGAGGGCCAGAAGATCCGTTACGAGGTCGTCGTCGATCGCGGCAAGGAAGCCGCAGGCAATCTCCAGCCGGCCGATTGAACTCGGCCGGACCCCAACGCCAATCAAGCAATGAGCGGCGGGCGGCCTACCGCCCGCCGCTATTGTTTAGCCCGACAGCGAGATCGAGACCGCTTCCCGCCCCTTGGGCGTTTCGACGACGCGCATCGACACCTGCTGGCCCTCGGAAAGCCCGGTGATGCCCGAGCGTCCGAGGACGGAGATGTGGATGAACACGTCCTTGCCGCCACCTTCGGGAGCGATGAAGCCGAACCCCTTATCGGTGTTGAACCACTTCACTGTGCCCGTCATGTCGACGGCGTTCGAGAGGTCGCGCGGGCCGCGGCCAAAGCCACCCCCGCCTCCACCCCCCTCCCGCGGCGGTCGCCGGGGCTGCTCCGTGGCCGTGCTCTCGTCGACCTCGATGACGCGCGCCACCTGTCGCCCCTTGGGGCCCTGAGCGGTGGCAACCCGCATCTTCGATCCCGGCAAGACCGATTGACGTCCCGATTGCTGCAGCACGGCGATGTGCAGGAATGCGTCGCCCGAGCCATCGCCGAGCTCGACGAAGCCGAATCCCTTCTGGCCGTTGAACCACTTGACCACCGCGTCGACCTCCGGCCCTTCCGCCATAGGTGGCGGCGAAAAGGAACCAAAAGGGCGCCGCGGTGCAAAATCAGGCATGTCTGGCGGCGGGAAATCGTCGTCATTGAATCCGCGTCGTCTCGGGCCGCGGAAATCCCTTCCTCTACCCATACTTCGGCTCTGCCTTCGTTCTCCGTGACCAAATCCGTACCCCCTGGGGCCCGGACTTGTCAGCCTAGCACATCATTATAAAATTTCCGCGGCGATTATCGAGGGAACTGGCAAAAGTCATTTTTCGGCCCGGCGCGGCGAAATGTCGGCTCAAAGCCCCCTGGACAGCGCGGAATCTCCGGGTTTAGCCTGGAATGGCAGGGCGAGACTGCGGAGTGGGATGCCATGACGGCGACACGAGCCCTGATCGACACGCTGAAGCGGCGAGCCAGCGACATGGCGCAGCCCTTTATCAATGCGGCCCAGCAGCCCGACGCCACCGAAATGGAGCGCGCCTTTGGCGAAGCGGCGCAGCTCATCCTGCGCGATGCGGAGGCGCGCGCCCAGCTCTTGCCGCGCGAGGAGTTCGAGAAGCGGGTCGAGGCCTTCAAGGCCTGGCATCAGCGGCATGAGGCCAAGGTGCGGCGCGAGATCGCCCGTCTGTTCGAGCGTGGCTTCCGCAACGAGCAGAAAAGCCCGATCTCCGAGGCGCGCCGGCGCGCCACGGCCGAGCTCGATCACCGCGAGGCGGAATTCCATCAATGGGTGGAGAGTTACGCGCTCACCGCGTGGATCCGCGCGACCGAGGATTTGCTGACCCTCGATCGCCCCTCCGCCTTTATTTGTTCGCAGGAGAGCCCGGCGCGTCACTGAGCCCGCCTTTTACTCCGGTGAGCATTGGCGGTAATCTGGTGGCACGGCTTCGGCAAGTCGTCGTAAGGCCATGGATGGAAGATCGGCAATGCGTGGGCAGGGCAGCGAGCCGGTGGAGCTGCGCCCCGGGGCGGGGGCGCGCGAAGCGGCGCAGCTCGCCGAGATCGAGCAATGGGCATGGCGGCGCGTCCGCGCGCTGCGCGGCTTCTACAGCCATCTCACCGCCTATGTCGTGATCAATTTCGTGCTGTTCATGATCGATTCGACGACGCCAGGCCCGGCCTGGTTCTATGCGCCGCTGATCGGCTGGGGCATGGTCGTTTGCCTGCACGGGCTGCATGCCTATGAGATGCTGCCCTGGACCACGGCGGATTGGGAAGCGCGCAAAGTGCGCGAGCTCATCGAAAGCCGGACGAGGCGGTAGGGGGAAGTTTTCAGTTCTCAGTTGGAAGAGACCTGCAACTGATCACTGAGAACTGACAACTACCCCTCACGCTGCCCTGAGCGTGGCGAGGAACTGGTCGATCTCGTGGCGGAGCGACTGGGCCTCTTTGGCGAGGCTGTCGGCGGCGCTCTTGACGCCTTTGGC
>JASHUO010000226.1 GCA_030039975.1 Alphaproteobacteria bacterium | reverse complement strand
CCGGCTGCGGCAAGAGCACGCTGCTGCGGATCATCGCGGGGCTGGTGACGCCTTCGGCGGGACGCGTCACCTATGGCGAAAGCGAGGTCGAACGGCGTCTGGGCTTCGTCTTCCAGGAGCCGACACTGATGCCTTGGGCTTCGGTGTGGGAGAATGTCTATCTGCCGCTGCGGCTCGCCGGGCAACGACGCGACGCGGTCGCCGGCCGGATCGCCGAGACGCTCGGCTCGCTCGGACTCGAAGGGTTCGAGAAGGCCTATCCGCGTGAGCTGTCGGGCGGCATGCGCATGCGCGTTTCGATCGCCCGGGCGCTGGTCACGGAGCCGCGCCTCCTGCTGCTCGACGAGCCCTTCGCCGCGCTCGACGAGCTGACCCGCTTTCGCCTCAACGAGGATCTGCTGCGGCTCTGGCAGCGCCAACATTGGACGGTGATCTTCGTCACCCACAGCGTTTTTGAATCGGTGTTCCTGTCGAGCCGCATCGTCGTCATGACCCCGCGGCCGGGGCGCCTTCTCGCCGATCTGCCGATCGCGCTCGATTATCCGCGCGACGCCGCGCTGCGCACGGCGCCGCGCTATGTCGAGGAATGCCGGCGCGTCTCGCGTATCCTGAGCGAGGCGGCGGCATGAGCGAGCGCCTCATACGGATCGGCGCGCCGCTTGCCGTCGGCTTGCTCTTCCTGCTGGGCTGGGAGGCGCTGGTGCGTCTCGAGCAGCTGCCGCCTTATGTCCTGCCCGGGCCGATCCGCGTTGCCGAGGCGCTGTGGCAGGATGGGCCGAGCCTCCTGGCCTCGCTGCTGGTCACCTTGCGCATCACGCTCGCGGCGCTCGCTGCGGCGGTGATCATCGGCGGCGCGCTGGCGATCCTCTTCGCGCAGTCGCGGCTCCTCGAGATCAGCCTCTTTCCCTACGCGGTCATCCTGCAGGTGACGCCGATCGTGGCGATCGCGCCGCTCATCATCATCTGGCTCAAGGACCGGGTGTTCCTGTCGCTGCTGGTCTGCGCCTGGATCGTCGCGTTCTTCCCGGTGGTCGCCAATACCACGCTCGGCCTCAACAGCGCCGACCGCAACCTCGTCGACCTGTTCCGGCTCTATGGCGCGTCGCGCTGGCAGACCTTGCGCTATCTACGCATGCCCTCGGCGCTGCCCTATTTCCTGACCGGGGTGCGCATCAGCGGCGGCCTCGCGCTTATCGGCGCGGTGGTGGCCGAGTTCGTCGCCGGCACCGGCGGCACCGATACCGGGCTCGCCTCGCGCATTCTCGAGGCCGGCTACCGCCTGCAGATGCCGCGCCTCTTCGCAGCGCTGCTGCTGCTGGCGGCGACGGGCATCGGCATTTTCGCGGTGCTGAGCTGGCTGGCGCGCCGGCTCATCGGCCATTGGCACGAAAGCGCGCTGCCGGGCGAGGAGTGACCCGGCCGCGATGTTTCAGGCGAAGATGTTGAGCAGGTAGCCTTGCATCTTCTGCGCCGTCTCGATCACCTGGACATTGGCGTCGTAGGAGACGCTGGCGATATTGGTGTTGACGAGCTGCTGGGCGAGGTCGGTATTGGGCGCGGCGACCTGGCCATTGGCGTCGGCAAAGGGTGAGCCCGGGTCGTAGATGGCATTGCTCGCCGGGACCACCGGCTCGAAGGTCGCCGAGGTGCCGCCGCCGGCGACATGCTGCTGGACCACGTCGACGGGCTGATAGGGCTGCGGGTCGCCCGGCTGCGGCGAGAGCGGTGCCGTGTCCTGGCTGTTGGCGATATTGCTCGCCGCCGCATCGAGCCTGAGGCTCGCCGCGGTCAAGCCCGAGGCCGCGATGGAGACCGGGTCACTCATGCCAGCAATCTGGGCCTCGCCGCCGCCGGTGGCGAGGAGAATCGCCGAGGATTTGAGGGGTATTTTAGATAGGGTGAGGTGGGGGTGCGCTGCGTCAGGCGCCTTCCGGGATCACCACGGCAATGAGCTCGGCGATGCAGGCCGGGCGATCGGAGCCCTCGAGCGCCAGGGTCGCCTCCGAGGTGATGCGCACGCCTTTCGGCGTATCCTCGACATCGGCGAGGCGGATCTGTGCGCGGATGCGGCCGCCGCTCGGCACCGGCTGGGTGAAGCGCACCTTGTTGCAGCCGTAATTGAGCCGCGCCGCGACCTTGCCGACGTGATAGACCCGGTCGAGCAGCCGCGGGATCAGCGAGAGGGTGAGGAAGCCGTGGGCGATGGTCGTGCCGAACGCCGAGGCCTTGGCGCGCTCGCGATCGACATGGATCCATTGGAAATCGCCCGTCGCCTCGGCGAAGCGGTCGATCATCTCCTGGGTCACCGTGACCCACTCGCTTTCGCCGAGGATTTCGCCGATGGCGGCTTTGAGCTCCTCGACATCGGCAAACTGGCGCATCGGCAAGGTCCTTCGTCTGGCGGGCCGGGCCGGCATTCTTCCCTGCCGCCGGCGCCGCGTCCAGAGCAGGGTTGACACAACGGGGGGTGTGGGCAAGGCTCCGCGCAAAATCCGGAGGAGAGGTCCATGAGAGAAGCCGTCATTGTCT
This sequence comes from Alphaproteobacteria bacterium, assembly GCA_030039975.1. GTDB lineage: Bacteria > Pseudomonadota > Alphaproteobacteria > ATCC43930 > CGMCC-115725 > DAHUYF01. The sequence goes on along the minus strand of JASHUO010000226.1, from coordinate 2,303 downwards.
CGACCGCGCGCACGCCCATCGGCAAGGCGGTGCGCGGCGCCTTCAACAACACCCATGGGGCAACGCTCGCCGGCCATGTCATCGGCAAGGCGGTCGAGCGCGCCGGGGTCGAACCGGGCGCGGTCGAGGATGTCATCATCGGCTGCGCCAATCCCGAAGGCGCCACCGGCCACAACATCGCGCGCGACGCGGCGATCCGTGCCGGCCTGCCGGTGACCGTTCCGGGCGAGACGATCAACCGCTTCTGCAGCTCCGGCCTCATGGCGATCAGCATCGCCTCGCAGCGCATCATGGTGGACGGCGTCGACGTCGCGGTGGGCGGCGGACTCGAATCCATCAGCCTCGTCCAATACAACATGAACAAGCATCGCTTCGCCGATGAATGGCTGGTCGAGCACAAGCCCGACATCTACATGACGATGATCGAGACGGCCGACACCGTTGCCCAGCGCTATCAGGTGACGCGCGAGCAGCAGGATGAGTTCGCCCTGCTGAGCCAGCAGCGCACCGCGGCGGGGCAGAAGGCGGGGCGCTTCGACGCCGAGATTACGCCGATGAAATCGGTGAAGCTGATGACCGACAAGGACAGCGGCAAGACCTGGACCGAGGAGGTGACCCTCGCCAAGGACGAAGGCAACCGGCCGGATACGACCCGCGACGGCCTGGCGACGCTGAAGCCGGTGCGCGAGGGCGGCTACATCACCGCCGGCAATGCGAGCCAGCTGTCCGACGGTGCTTCGGCCTGCGTCGTCATGGAAGCGAAGCTCGCGGAAAAGCGCGGCCTCGAGCCGCTCGGCATCTATCGCGGCCTCGCAGTCGCCGGCTGCGAGCCCGACGAGATGGGCATCGGCCCGGTCTTCGCCGTGCCCAAGCTGTTGCAGCGGCATGGGCTCAAGATCGACGACATCGACATCTGGGAGCTCAACGAGGCCTTCGCCGTGCAGGCGCTCTATTGCCGCAACCGGCTCGGCATCGATCCCGCAAAGTTCAACGTCGATGGCGGCGCCATCTCGATCGGCCATCCCTACGGCATGAGCGGCGCGCGCCTCACCGGCCATGCGCTTATCGAAGGCAAGCGCCGTGGCGCCAAATACGCCGTCGTCACCATGTGCATCGGCGGCGGCATGGGCGCGGCGGGGTTGTTTGAAATAGCGTAGAAGCTGTCAGCTTTCAGCTGAGTTGTCAGTAGTCAGTTTTCAGTTTAGCGCGAACTGACAACTGACGACTGAAAACTGACAACTCAGCCACGTCCCGCGATCGTCACCCCGCCATCGACGACGACGGTCTGGCCGGTGATGAAGCGGCCGGCGGGGGAGGCGAGCAGGATCGCCGTGCCGGCGATGTCGACGGGCTCGCCGATCATGCCGAGCGGCGCCTGCTTCAGCGTCTGTTCCAGCACTTCTTTATTCTCCCAGAGCGCGCGCGCGAAATCCGTGCGCACCAGGCCCGGCGCGATGGCGTTGACGCGGATATTGTGCGCGCCCCATTCGACGGCGAGGTTGCGGGCGAGCTGCATGTCCGCCGCCTTGGAGATGGCATAGGCGCCGAGCATGGTGCTGCCGCGCAAGCCGCCGATGCTGGAGACGATGATGACGGCGCCGTCCTTGCGCTCCGCCATGCGGGGCAACACCATGTTGCAGACCCAGAGATTGCTGCGGATGTTGCTGTCCATGATGCGGTCGAAAGCCTCGTCGCTGATGCCGGCGAGGGGGCCGTAATAGGGATTGACCGCCGCGTTGCAGACCAGGATGTCGATCCGGCCGAAGCGCTTGATGGTACTGTCGACCAGGTTCTGCAACGCCGCCTTGTCGCCGATATGGGCGGGGATGGCCACCGCCTTGCCGCCGGCGCGCGTGATGCCGGCAACCACCTCTTCGCACGCCGGCGCCTTGCGGCTCGACACCACGACGTTGGCGCCGAACAGCGCCATCTGCTCGGCGATCGCCCGGCCGATGCCCTTGGAGGAGCCGGTGATGATGGCGGTCTTTCCGGTGAGATCGAAGATCGACATGGCTGCACCCCTTGCTTCCGCCGGCGCAACCTACAGGATGGCTTCCGGCCTCGCCACCGCGGCGGCTTGGACCATCTTCGGCGGCGGGGCGTTGTGGTATAATTGGGTCACGACCGTTACCCGACCCATGAGGCATTCCAGCCGTGGAATATAGAGGTTCTAACGCCCCGGAAGCCGGCGCCACCGCGGCGCCGGCTCGGCCGCTCCCCCGGAAGGCGATGCCGCGGATCGCGCTCGGCCTGGCGCTCCTGCTGCTGGCGGGCTGCGACAGCGGCACCAGCGGCATCGATCC
>JASHUO010000225.1 GCA_030039975.1 Alphaproteobacteria bacterium | reverse complement strand
TGTACTGCAGGGTCACGCCCTCAACCTCGAGCAGCGGCGACGCGGGGTCGGATGCAACCGCCTTGCGCATCTCCCTCTCCGCTCCTTTGGGGTGAGGTGGAGAGGCCTGGGTGTCGAAGCTGCGCGCCATCGGAATCCTTTGCCCTGCCATCATTGCCGCTGCTTTACCCACCTCATCCTAAATCCTTCTCCGTCCTGAAGGGCGGAGAAGGATTTGTGCCGTGCGTGACATCATCATCAATTCCCGGACATCATCTCAGTTGCCCGCCACGGTCCGGAACTCCGGGAAGAAGAGCTCGCTCGAGGTTTTCGGCAGGTTGTCGATGGCGCCGATCTTGTGCATGAACTCGGCGTATTTCATCACCTTCTGCGGCGTCGTGGTGAAGACGTTCTCGGGGTCGCGGATCATCTGCTCGACGAACTCGGGCGAGAGCTTCGACTTCTCCTCGTCGATATAAATCGCCGCCGCCCGCTTCGGGTCGCTCTTGATGAGCGCCATCGCCTCGTTCAGCGCGGTGAGGAAGGCGGCATAGACCTTGGGGTTGTCGTCGTGAAATTTCTGCGTCGTCCAGACGACGTTGAAGGTGTGCGGCCCGCCCAGCACGTCATAGGAGCTGAGCACGCGATGCGCGGCCTTGTCCTGGAGCTCCAGATACTGGAAGGGGGCGCTGCCGAAATGCGCGGTGATCTCCGAGTGACCGGAGAGCAGTGCCGCCATCGCATCGGGGTGCTTCATCGACACGGTGAGCGCGTCGAGCTGATTGTAACGGTCGGCGCCGAAGGCCGCTGCCGCTGCCATCTCCAGGGTCACCGCCTGGATCGACACCTTGACCGCCGGCAGCGCGATCTTGTCCTGATCGGTGAAATCCTTGATCGTCTTCACCTTCGGATCGGTGCTGACGAGATAGAGCGGCATCGAATTGAGCGCGGCGACGCCGCGCACCTGCTGGTGGCCCCGGGTCTTGCTCCAGATCGTCAGCATCGGCCCGACGCCGCCCGAGGGAAAATCGAGGCTGCCCGACAGCAGCGCGTCGTTCATCGCATTGCCGGCACCGAACTGCGCCCAGGTGACCTTGAGGTTCGGGATGCCGGCTTTCGCCGCCGCCTGCTCGAGCAGCTTCTCGTGATGCATCACCGTCAGCGGCAGATAGCTGATGCCGAATTCCTGGGCGATGCGGACCTCGCTCACCTCGGCACGGGCCGGAGCGGCGAGCAGCAGCGGCAGGATCAGAAGCGCGGCACTGCGCATTGCACGAACCGACATGATCACCTCCCCAGGCGCGATCGTCGCTCTCCGGCGCCTTTGCGGGCGTTCAGCAGAATAGGCGGTTCAGAACAGGTTCAACAAGAATACCAACCCCATCGCAAGGCTTGCACCTGCCGATAGCGCCACGGCGGTCTTCTGCCAGCGCCGCCAGGCCAGAAATTCGATCGCGAGCAGCCGGAGGCCGCCGGTGAGATGCGCCGCCAGCAGCACGACGAGGCCGATCTCGGCGAGCTTCACCAGCGGCGCCGAGGTCCAGCGCAGAAAGCCGTCGAACCGCGCCGCGCCTTCGATCGCCGTGCCAAGCGCCCAGAAATGCAGCGGCAGGAACAGGGCGAGCAGCAGGCCGGACACCCGATGCAGCAGAAAGGCCCAGTAATTCGGGTGGTTGCGCGCGGGCCAGCTCATGCGAAGAGCCCGAACGCGGCGCGCCAGCCGGCGGCGGCAATGGCAAAAGCGAGGAGCAGCACGGCAACATCGAGGCTCGGCCCGCGCCAGGGCGTCGCCTCGCGCAGCACCGTGCGCAACCCGATCCCGGCATGGAGCGCCGCCGCGGTGGCGAACAGGAGGTAGAAGCCGAGCCAGGCGAGGTTGCCCTCGGTCCGGGCCAGGATGGCGGCGGCGGAGAGGCCTTGGCGCACGGCGTAGACGAGGGTCGCCAGATGCACCAGCACGGCCCCGGCGAGCACCGCCGCGGTCGCCCGCTGCAGGATCCAGAGCCAGGTCTCGCCGCGCGCGCCCATGTCAAAGCTTGCCCCAAAGCGCCGCTTTCGCCGTGGCCCGCTTCAGCCCGGCAATGGCGGCGGTGGGGTCGAGCTGCTTGGGGCAATAGAGCGCGCAGCTCTGCTGGCTGTGGCAGGCATGGCAGCCGGCATCGCCCGCCACGGCGCGGAGCCGCGCCGCACCATCGCCGTCGCGGCAATCGTTAACCAAAGTCCAGGCGCGGTTGAGCGCGGCCGGGCCGAGGAAGTCAGGGTTCCAGCGCACTACGTCGCAGGCGGCGTAGCAGACGCCGCAGCCGATGCATTCGATCCCTGCGCTCGCCGCCTGCCGCTCGGGCGACTCCGGCGCCACCCTCGCGAAGTCTTCGCCGAGCCCCGCCGCCGGCGCGAAAGCGCCATGCGCGCGCGACCATTTGCCGAAGAAATCGCTCATATCGACGGCGAGGTCCTTGATCACCGGCAGGTTCTCGAGCGGCCTGAGCTCGAGCCGCCCGCCCGAAGCGACGCGGCGCACATGGGTGCGGCAGGTCCAGCGCGGCACGCCGTTCACCGTCATGGCGCAGGAGCCGCACATGCCGACGCGGCAGGCAAAGCGATAGGAGAGTGTCGGCTCGAGATGGCGCTGGATGTAGGTCACGACATCGAGCACCGTCTGGCTGTCCTGCGCCGGCACGTCATAGGCGGCGAGGCTGCCCACCGCGCCGCCGCGCCAGACCGAGACGTGGAGGGTGGCGGTCATCGGTGAGGGCTACCCTCACCCCTCACCCTCCCGGCGCTATGCGCCGGGCCCCTCCCTCTCCCACTCTCCCGCGATGCGGGAGAGGGGCGAGGGGATGGCGACGTCCGTTGGCTCACGCGCTTTGGTACAGCTTGGTGAGGACGAATTCGCGATGGCCGAGCGCCTCGGCGCAGGTGAGGCGGCCGTTGCAGGTGCGGATCATGATGTCGATGAGCCGGTCGCCGGC
>JASHUO010000224.1 GCA_030039975.1 Alphaproteobacteria bacterium | reverse complement strand
GCGATCGCACCTGCCGAGACGCTGGTCGTGAAGGTCGCGGGATACATCTCCTCGAGGCGCGGCGCATACAGCAGATCGCAGCGCGAAGCCGCGAGCTTTGCCGCATCCGCCGCCTCGTCACGGGGATAGCGCGCGAAATCCTCGTTCGGGCCGAACTGCGTCGGATTGACGAAGATGGTGGCGATGACGCGATCGGCCAGCACCGTGGCGCGGGTCACCAGCGCGAGGTGGCCGGCATGGAGGGCGCCCATGGTGGGCACCAGCGCGACGCGTTGCCCCGCCTGGTGCCAATCAGCGACAAGGCGGCGCAGCGCCGCGACGCTGCGCGCTACGGCAATCCCGCCAATGCTGTCTTCGGCGCCCGGTCCCATGTTGCACCGCAACATCTATGATGACGGCGCAACCTCCGCAAGGCCAAATTCGCATCGCAGTCGCGCCGCGATCTCGCCGACGACGCTCGCCCAATCGCCGCGGCGCGGCTGCCGGAAGAGGCGCAGGCTGCGATACCAGGGACAGTCGCTGCGGTCGAGATGCCAGCGCCAATCCGGCAAGGCGCTCAACATCACCCAGCCGGGCCGGCCGAGCGCGCCGGCGAGATGCGCGACAGAGGTGTCGACGGTGATCACGAGATCGAGCAGCGACAGAAGGGCGGCGGTATCGACAAAGTCGTGGATCTCGCCACTGAGGTCGACCAGTCTCTCTCCGGCACCTTGTTCGGCGATCTCGGCGCCGCGCGCACCGACTTGCAGGCTGTAGAAATCGATGCCGGGAATGTCGAGCAGGGGCAGCAGCGCGGCCAGGGAAGCAGAGCGGTTGCGGTCCATGTCCTGCTCGGGATTGCCGGCCCAGGCAAGTCCAACGCGCGGCTTCGCGCTTTGCGGGCCGAAACGCCCGCGCCAGCGCTCGAGCGCGGCCTCGGGCGCGCGGAGATAGCCATCGGCCGCGGGTATGTCGGCAAAATCATGCGTAAACAGCCGCGGCAAGCTCGCCAGCGGCATCAGGAAGTCGGTCATGGGCCGTTCGTCACCGACGGCGAAGGTGCGCGCGGCGCCCGGCAACTGCGCCAGCAGCGGCGCGAGCGGCGGCTGCACCGCGAGGATCACCTCGCCGCCGCGGGCTGCGACAAGCGGCAGATAACGGCAGAACTGGAGCGTGTCGCCGAGCCCTTGCTCGGCATGCAGCAAGATCGTCTTGCCGGCAAGCGGCGTTCCGTCCCAATGATGGGCGGCAAAGAAACCGCTTCTGGCGCGCGACGTCTTCAGCCGCCACTCGAAGCCTTCCCAGCCTTCGGCGAAGCGGCCTTGGAGCAGCCGCAGCCGGCCGAGATTGTGCTGAGCGTCCGCATTTTCCGGTGCCAGTGCAACCGCGCGCTCATACGCGGCGAGCGCCTCGGGGAGCAGGCAATCGATCTCCCACAGCATGCCGCGCAGATTGATCGCATCGGAGGAATCGGGCGCAAGGCGCAAGGTGCTTGCCGCTTCCTCGCGCGCCTCGCCCTCGCGCCGCTGCGCCCATAACAGCCGGCCAAGGTTGACGCGTGCCTCGACATAGCCCGGGTCCGCGGCAACGGCATCGCGGAGCAACCGCTCCGCCTCATCCGCGCGCTTGTCCTCCAGCAACATCAGCCCCAGCAGGGCCAGTGCCGCAGCATGCTTGGGGTCGAGCCCAATGGCGCGCCGCAGCGCCGCTTCGGCAGTGTCGAGATGGTGGCGCCGTCGCTGCACGGCGCCGAGATAATAGAGCGCGTCCGCCCAGTCCGGCCGCGCCGCAAGCGCGGCCGCGACGGAGGCTTCGGCAGCATCGAGCCGATCCGTGTCGAGGAGCAGCGCGCCTAGATTGAGATGCGCCGCGGCGAGTGGCGGCTGGACGCGGATCGCTTCGCGGAAGGATTGCTCTGCCTCGGCCAATCGACCGCCGTGGCGCTGCAACAGGCCGATCTCGTTATGCGCGTCGCCAAGCGCGGGATCGCGCTGCAGCGCAGCGCGAAACAGCGCATCCGCTTCCGCGAGCCGATCTTGCCGCCGCCGCACCATGCCGAGGCCGCAATGCGCCGCGGCTGCAACCTCGGGCCGGTCGAGCGCGCGCTCGAAATTGACCGCCGCGTCGTCGAGCCGACCCTGCTCCAATTGCAACCGCGCCAGGTTGCAGCGCAGCGTTCCGGCTCCCGAGCTATGCGCGAGCCCGCGCCGCAACAGCGTCTCCGCTTGCGCGCGCTCGCCGCGCGCTTCGAGGAGCAAAGCCAAATTGTTGAACGCGTCGAGGTGGTCACGCCGCAGCCGCAGCGCGGCCCGGTAACACGGCTCCGCTTCCGCCAGCCGCGCGGTCTGGTGGAGAAAGAGACCCAGCCGAAAATGCGCTTCGGCGAGCCGCGGCGCCGCCTTGATCGCCTGCCGCAGCCGCTGCTCGATGGCGGCAAGACGGCCTGCTGGGGGAAGCTGGTTCATGTCAGCATTTCGCAGCGGCTCTCTGCTCGGGGCCTTCACATCCGTGATGCGCTAGCGCGCGCTATGACGGCTGCATCGATGATGTGATCGCCATTTCCCGCGCGTTTCTAGCGGGACGCCGACTGGCGATCAAACCGACGCGATCAGACCGTCTCCACAGCGAATGCCCGTGGCGATTCGCCGGCCGCGTAGAGGCGCCACATCTCGGCAAAGGCTGCCTCGATGGAGTGGGTCTGGCGTGCGGTATCGAAGAGCGGTGATCGCGTCGGTGCGTTGGCGAGACGGCGGCGCAGCCCGGCCAGTTCGTCCGGGCTCTGCGCGAGCCGAAGCGCCGTCGCCTCGTACTGGGCAACCGAACTGGTCACCAGCTCGGGCAGACCGACGGCGCACAGAATGCTGCCGGCGACGCGGCTCGCAAAACTGCGGCCCGTGCAGGTGAGGAGAGGAACGCCCGACCACAGGGCATCACTCGCCGTGGTGTGGGCGTTACAGGGCAGCGTGTCCAGGAAGAGATCCGCGTGCCGATACCGCGAAAGGTGCTGCGGCATCGGTTGCTTCGGTGCGAAAACGAGCCGCTCTGGATCGACGCCATGCTTCATCGCCTCCCGACGCAGATTGACAACCGACGCGCCATTGCCTTCGAGCAGCCACAGCACGCTGGCCGGCACGGAAGCGAGGAGGCGCATCCACACCGCGAAAATAGCCGGGACGATCTTGTAGGCACTATTGAAGCAGCAGAAAACGAAGCCCTGAGCGGGAAGCCCGCATTCGACGCGGGACGGGAGGCTCGATGCGCGGCGGGTCGTATCGGTGACCTGGTAGCACTCCGGCAAATACACCAGTTTCTCGGTGTAGAACGCTTGTTCAGAGGCCGGTGCGATGAACCGATCCGCGATGATATAGTCGATGAAAGACGCCCCCATTGTGCCGGGGTAGCCGAGATAGTTGACCTGTATCGGTGCGGGTCTCACCGCGAAAATGGCGGTGCGCGCGTTCGTGGTGTAGCCGGCAAGATCCACAAGGATCGCGATTTCCTCGGCATGAA
>JASHUO010000223.1 GCA_030039975.1 Alphaproteobacteria bacterium | reverse complement strand
GGGGACAACTCGACGCGGATATCGACCGGCTCGCGCGCATCGCGGCGCTGCTCGACCGTACCGGCGCTCCCTACCACGCGACGGTTGACGGCAATGAGCAATATGCCGACATCGCCGAATTCGCCGCCGCTTGGGCGGAAATTGCTCACCGCCCGGCACTCGCTCGGCTCCGCCGCGCCATTCTCTATATCGAGCAGCCGATCCGGCGCGCCCATGCGCTCGACCGCAGCATCAGCGGATTGATCCCCCACCCCGTCATCATCGACGAGTCCGATGATACGATCGACGCCTTTCCACAGGCGCGGGCTGAGGGGTATAGCGGCACATCGAGCAAGGCATGCAAGGGATTCTATAAATCGCTCATCAACCTCATTCGCTGTCGCGTCTGGAACCGCCAGGAGGGGCGAGAGCACTACTTCCTCTCCGGTGAGGATCTGACCACGCTGGCGGGACTCGCCACACAGCAGGATCTGGCTCTGGCAAGTCTGCTTGGCCTCACACATGTGGAGCGCAACGGTCACTACTACGTCGACGGATTCGCCGGTCGGCCAGCGGCCGAAGCTCAAGCGTTCCTGCAGGCGCATCCGGATCTCTACGACATCGAGCACGGCAAAGTGCGTCTCAGAGTGCGCAACGGCGACATCGCCCTCGGCTCGCTCGATTGCTCGGGCTTTGGCAGCGGCGCACGACCCGACCTCACCGCCATGTCTTTCATGCCGCCTTCACGCTGGCGGCCGCCCCCATCCCTGTCCTCTCCTGCGCCGGTTTGAGCCGTCGGCGGCGTGCAAACACGCAATCCGCATCAGCGATGAGGGCGTTGAGATCAGTTCATCCACCGAGATGCCGGCTCGTGGCACGGAGCGGTAGCGGGCGGCCGCCCGGTCGAAGGTCCGCTCCTCGCAAGTGAGCGGACGCCGTGCGAGCATCGTCCCGACCGCCGCTCAAGACCCTGAACGGACGTCCACGCCGCTCCACACGTCTTGAATCGATCACGCCTAGCCCGCCCTCGCGGTGGTTGGAAACTCGACCATCGCTTCGCCAGCGGCGACCTTCTCGTCGTTGTGATTACGCACGACAACATCGATCAGTACCCAGCGCGATTTGCGCGTGGTTTGCTTGGCTTTGATGATGCCGGACGGTTGGATAACGTCTCCGGGTCGCACGGGCTTGAGCCAGCGCGCTTCGAGGCGACGATGGATCGCGCCCGCGGGATAAGCCCAATTGGTAAGCATGCGGGTGATCAGACCAAAATTGTTCATGCCGTGCATGATGATTCCGCCAAAATTGGTCTTGCCGAAATTACCCTTCATGTATTCGTCGTCGAGATGCAGCGGATTGTAGTCAAGGGAGCCGTCGCAAAAGAGACGGATCGACTCGCGCGAGACGGAGAATTTCGGTCCGTCGATGGTATCGCCCGCGGAAAGCCCTTCGAAGGTCGTGGTCATGACTGCACCTCTCACATCGGCCGAATGGTCTGACCGCGGCCCGAACAGATCACCTGGCCGTGATGGTTGAAGAAGACGTTGTCATGGACGACGAATAACCGATCACGCTTGATGAACTTGTCGAGCGCACGCGCCTGCAGCGTGATGGTATCGCCGGGCCGCGCCGGAATGTTGTAGCTCCACGATTGGCCGGCATTGATGGTGCCTGGCGAACGCATCCAATCGTCCGTGGGGGTGCAGGCAAACATCAGCAGGATGTGGATTGATGGAGGCGCGATCAGTCCGCCATAGGACGTCTTCTTCGCGTAAGCTTCATCAAAATACAGCGGGTGATCCTCGCCGACCGAACGGCAATAGAGGTGTATGGCATCCTTGGTGAGAAGATACGGCAAGGTCTTGCGCGGCTCCCCGGGGACGATGTCATCCCAGACTTTCCGCAGATTGGCGTCCTTCCAGAAATCCATCTCGAAACCGGAAGCGGCTTTTGCTTGCATCCTTGCGCGCCCTCCTGGTATTGTTCGCCTGGCGAACAAATGTATCATTTATATTACCCGACCGTAGCGTCGTCCTCATTGCGTGACAAGGGGAAAAGGCGCCTTGAGCAAAGACAGCGACGGCTTCGTGCGAGCGATCGCGCGCGGCTTTTCAATCATCGAGGCGCTCGGAAGGCCGCCCGGGCGTCACACTCTCTCTGAGGTCGCTCAGAGCGGCAACCTGAGCCGCGCGACCGCGCGCCGTATTCTCGCGACCCTGGTCGTGTTGAAGTATTGCGCCTCCGATGGACGCTACTTTTCGCTTCGGCCACGGGCGCTCGGCCTGGGAATGTCGTATTTGAACGCCCTTCCCTACTGGGCCCATGCGCAACGCGCGCTTGAGAACCTGCGCAACGAACTAGGCGAGTCCTGCGCCATGGCGGTGCTCGATGAGGACGAGATCGTGTACGCATTGAGATTGCCCGCGCGCAGGATCCTCTCCGCCAATCTCGGAGTCGGAAGCCGTCTTCCGGCACATCTGGTTTCGCTCGGGCGCGTCCTGCTTGCAGGGCTTTCTGTCGAACAGCGGGCGGGCTATCTCCAAAACGTAGACCTCAAAGTATTAACCCCTCGGACGGTTACCGGTCGGCGCCAACTGGGCGAATTGCTCGCTCGCGTCGAGAACGACGGTTATGGCTGGGTCGACGGCGAACTTGATCCTGCGATTTGCGGTATAGCCGTGCCGTTACGGGACCCAACCGGAACCGTTGTCGCAGCGCTGAGTGTCAATATGATCTCGGGCACAATCACCGAAGCAGGGGCCAAGAAAAAGTTTTTGATACCGCTGAAGAGAGCGGCGCAGGAAATCCGTGGTCAAATGATGACCGCGATGGTCTGACACTTCAGCGGCGCGAGAATAACCGACACGTGTGCTATTCAAGTCGGCCCACTATCGAGGCCCGACGTGATGCCGGTGGACGACAGATGCAGGTGATAGCGCCGCAGGTCTTCCGCATTCGCCCGATCCGGGGAGCAGCCGAAGAAAGCGGTGAAGTTCTTGACGGCGCGGATGTATGCTTGCTGCGTCTTCGACGTCAATCTGTGGCTCGTCATATCTTCGATCATGCGCCGGCGTAAAGCGCTGACGGGTGCGTCGGTCATGGAGGTGCTCCTGTCTGGAGGTTGAGGCTGGACACCCACATCCTCCGACAGGACGCTCTCCGCCGTTAGTCTGCTGACGACAGTCTCCGT
>JASHUO010000222.1 GCA_030039975.1 Alphaproteobacteria bacterium | reverse complement strand
CCTGGGCATCGATTTCGACCCCGACGCCGCCTGGAACGAGCGCAAGAAGCTCTACGAGCACAGCCAGCTCATCATCGAGAGCCTGTCGATCACCGCTGCTACCCAGGCTCAGGCCGGCGGGCGCTGGACCTGCGCCGTCGCGGCGGCGGTGTTTCTGCCGCATCATCCCGACCGAAAAGACGGCGCCGGCGCCTAGGCTTAGATCGGCCGAGACCCTGCGGCGGGAGCCGGCCCGGGGGCGGGACATTGTGTTCCGCTCGGGCGCGTGCTGTAACAACTGGGCAGCGGCCGAACGGCCCTCGTGCAGGAGGAAATCTGCTATGGAAACGTCGAAGAAGGGCAGCCCGGCGCGGCTTCGCAGCAGGGATTGGTGGGACAATCCCGATAATCCCGGGATGACCGCGCTCTATCTCGAGCGCTACCTCAACTATGGATTGACGCTCGAGGAGCTGCATTCGGGCAAGCCGGTCATCGGCATCGCTCAGACCGGCAGCGACCTGTCACCCTGCAACCGCCATCACCTGGAGCTTGCCGAGCGCGTGCGGGCCGGCATCCGCGATGCCGGCGGCATTCCCCTCGAATTCCCGGTGCACCCGATCCAGGAGACGGGAAAGCGTCCGACGGCGGCGCTCGACCGCAATCTCGCTTATCTCGGTCTCGTCGAAGTGCTCTATGGCTATCCGCTTGACGGCGTCGTGCTGACGACCGGCTGCGACAAGACCACCCCGGCCTGTCTCATGGCCGCCGCTACGGTCGATATCCCCGCCATCGTGCTGTCCGGCGGCCCCATGCTCGACGGTCATGCCGGCAAGGCCCTGGTCGGGTCCGGAATGGTCGTCTGGGATGCGCGGCGCCAGCTCGCTGCCGGCGAGATCGATTACAAGCAGTTCATGGACATTGTCGCGTCCTCCGCGCCGAGCATCGGCCATTGCAACACCATGGGGACGGCAAGCTCGATGAACGCCATGGCGGAGGCGCTCGGCATGTCCTTGCCGGGATGCGCCGCCATCCCGGCACCCTATCGCGAGCGCGGGCAAATCGCCTATGCCACCGGCAACCGCATCGTCGCCATGGTCCATGAAGGGCTGAAGCCGTCGAAGATCCTGACCCGGGCGGCGTTCGAGAACGCCATCGTCTGCGCCTCGGCGATCGGCGGCTCGACCAATTGCCCGCCGCATGTCAACGCCATCGCGCGGCATATCGGCGTCGAGCTCAGCAATGACGATTGGGATCACATCGGCTACGACATCCCGCTGCTCGTCAACATGATGCCGGCCGGGGCCTATCTCGGCGAAGAATACTATCGCGCCGGCGGTCTTCCGGCGGTGATCGGCGAGCTCATGCGCGCCGGCAAGATCCGCGAGGACGCGCTCACCGTGACCGGCAGGACCATGGGCGAGAATAATCGCGAGGCCAAAAGCCGCGATGAAGAGGTGATCCGCCCCTATCGCCGCCCGCTCAAGGAGAAGGCCGGCTTCGCCGTGCTCAAAGGCAGCCTCTTCGACAGCGCGATCATGAAGACCTCGGTGATCTCCGAGCAGTTCCGCCGGCGCTATCTCTGCCGCCCCGGCGACGAGGATGCGTTCGAGGGCCGCGCCATCGTCTTCGACGGCCCGGAAGACTATCACCACCGGATCAACGACCCGTCGCTGCGCGTCGACGAGGATTGCATTCTCGTCATCCGTTACGTCGGACCGATCGGCTATCCCGGTTCGGCCGAGGTGGTGAACATGCTGCCGCCGGACGCGCTGGTGCAGCGCGGTGTGAGCGAGCTGCCTTGCATCGGCGACGGGCGGCAGAGCGGCACCTCCGGCAGCCCGTCGATCCTCAACGCCTCACCCGAGGCCGCCATCGGCGGCGGGCTGGCGCTGCTGCGCACCGGCGACCCAATCCGCATCGATCTGAAGCGGCGCCGCGCCGACATCCTTCTCTCGGAGACCGAGCTGGCAGAGCGCCGGCGAACCCTCAAGCTGCCGGAGCTGGTCAACCAGACCCCGTGGCAGGAGCTCTACCGGCAGAATGTCGGCCAGCTCGCCTCCGGGATGGTGCTCGAGATGGCAGTGAAGTATCAGAAAGTCGTCGAGCGCTACGGCACGCCGCGCGACAATCATTGAGCCGCCGACGCATCCCTCGGTCGTCGCCGACGGGTTGGCCATGCGCGCGGCGATCTTCTTCCTGCGCCGCGATGGAAGCGTCTGCCGCCGCAGGCGGTAGCAAGGTGACTCAGGGCGGGTGCGTCTTGGGATCGGGTACCGGACAGGTCTGCTTCTCGCTGTCGAGGAACTGGTTCACCGAGCTTTCGGCCGAGGTGAAGAGGCCAGGGAGCAAACCGCGTCGCCGGTGCCGCCAGTATTCGACGTAAGCCTTCGGCAACTCGCCGTCGGCGTATCGGGAGCAGATGCCGTTGTCCTGATTCAAATTCCAGTTGTTGAAGATCTGCTCGATGAAGTCCGCGCAGCGCCGATAGCGGTGTCGGCCGGTCTCGCTGTGGCTCGCGATGCCGGCGGCGCAATCGCGATAGAGGCCGTGCGCGGTCTTGTAGACATAACCCTGGGCGGGTCCGATGGACCACGCCAACAGACCGGCGAAAAGCGCGAGCGCGACCACCAGAGCCCGGACACTCGGTCTTGTTTTCCGAGAAGAGCGGGCGCGATGATCGAACGCCGCCGCCGACATCATCACCACGATCGGAGCCCGAGCTAACGTAGGGCCGGCCGGCCGCCGGCGTCATCGCCGCGGCCTTCGGCGATCGCTGAGGCGGGCAGGGTTGGCACCACCCAGCGCACGACAAGGCGCGGCGCCCGTCCCGACGGCGTCGCAACGGCGAGCGCCAGCGCATGGCTCGGCGTCGGCTGCCAGCGCCAGACATGCCAGCGCTCTTCGCGGTCGGGGCAAAGATCGCTGAAATGAATGCGTGGCGCGGGGCCGTCGAGCTCGAACCAGAAGCCGCCAAGAGCGAGCGAGATGCCCATGCCTCGCGCCTTGATGTAGGCCTCCTTGAGCGTCCAATACGCGAAGAAGCGCTGGCGTCGCGCTTCGGGCGGTGTCGCGGCGAGATCCCTGACCTCCGGTGCCGCGAAGACCGTTGGCGCCAGCGCCAGCGGATCGACCTCGCGCCCGGTGTTCTCGACATCGACGCCAACGTCGCCGCGAAGGGTGACGGCGCAAGCAACGAGCCCCTCGGTGTGGGACAGATTGAAGCGCAGGTCGCGCAGCGCTGCGGGCTCGGCGACATAAGGGCAGCCATAGGCGTTGGTCTCGAATACCCAGGCGTCCTCGGGCACCGGCGCGTAACGCGACAAGGTCGTACGCAGCAAAGCGCGGCCGGTCAGGTACTGATCCGCGGCGTGGCGCACGAGGAAACGCCGCCAGCGCTCGCGCTCGGCGGCGCTGAGCAGCCGGACATAGCTCGACAGCAGATCGTGCTCGACCGCGCCCAGCGCGGTAAGCCACACATCGACCCGATCCTCGTCGAGAGGGAGCGGCGCCGCTCGCGGCTCGGTCATGCGCCTACTATGAGGCGGTCGCAGCGCCCCGGCAAATCGCGCCTTCGGCTATTCGGCGGCGCTTCGCCGCGTTGTCCCATCGGCTGCCGGCGGCGTCTTGAAGCGATCGCGCAGGGCGTCCCACTCTTCGGCCCCGACGCGGCGGAACTTCTCCCTGAGACTCACCTTCATGTCGGGATGGCGGCGCGTGGCCTTGGTCTCGGCGAGCACCGCGTCGAAGGCGGCAAGCGCGGTCTGGAACAGGATGCCGGGCAGGATCGCCAACTTGAAGCCGAGCCGCTCGGCATCGGCGAGATCGAGAACCGGCGTCTTGCCGCCGGAGACGACATTGAGGAGGCATGGGCCTTTGACCAGCCGTGGCACTGCTTCGACCTCTTCGCGCGTCTGCGGCGCTTCGAGGAACGCCATGTCGGCGCCGGCTTCGAACGCGGCATTCATCCGCCGTACCGCCTCGGCGAAATCGATCACCGCCCGCGCATCCGTCCGCGCGATCAGCAGAAAATCCGGATCGGTCCGAGCCGCCGCCGCGGCGCGGATCTTGGCAAGATAATCGTCGAGCGGGATCACCACCTTGTCGTCGAGGTGCCCGCATTTCTTGGGGAAGCCCTGATCCTCGATGTGGAGGCCCGCGAGCCCGCGTTTTTCGTATTCGCGCACGGTGCGGGTGACGTTGAGTTCGTTGCCGTAACCGGTATCCGCATCCGCAATCACCGGCACGCGGACGGCGGCGGCAAGGCGCCCTGCGTTCTCTGCCATCTCGCTCATGGTGATCAGGCCGTAATCGGGATAGCCCAGCGTCGCCGCCGTGCCGGCGCCGGTCATATAGACCGCTGCGAACCCGGCCTGCTCGATCACCCGCGCGCCGATGCAGTCATAAGCGCCCGGCGCGACGATCATGCCGTCCTGCCGCAACAGAGCGCGCAGACCGGCCGGAGCGGAGAGGGGAGAGGAAGCCATCGATTGCCTCCGAGGGGTCAAGGGGAGAGCGTGAACATCGGCACCGGCGGCCCGCCATCGCTGGGCTTGAAGACGAGCGATACTTTGCGGCCGATGCGGATCGCATCGAAATCACAATCGACGATGTTGGTCAGCATGGCGACGCCTTCTTCGAGCGCGACATAGGCGATCGCGTAGGGGACAGTCGCGCGCCGCATCACGCTGTAGGAATAGATCGTGCCGCGCCCGGACGCGGCGCGCCACTCGGTCCGGTCGCTGAAGCAGAAGGGACAGATCGCCCGCGGGTAATAGTGGAACTCGCCGCACGCCGCGCATTTCTTGAGCAGCAGCTTCCCCTCCGCCGCGGCGTCCCAGAACGGCTTGGTCTCGGGATTGACCGGCGGGGCCGCGATGATCCGTTCCTTTGCCGCCATCGCCGCTACTCCCGCTCCAGTATGAGGGTGGCGCTGCCGTGGCGCGTGCCGAGCGAACCGCCGGTACCATGGGCGAGGGCCAGATCGCAGTTCGGCACTTGCACCTTGGGATGCGCCTCGCCGCGCAGTTGCCGCACCGCCTCGATCACTTTCGTCATGCTGCCGCGGTTTCCGGGATGGTTGTTGCAGAGCCCGCCGCCATCGGTGTTGAAAGGCAGCTTGCCGCTACCCGAAATCAAATTGCCGTCGGCGACGAAACTGCCGCCCTTGCCCTTTTCGCAGAAGCCGAGATCCTCGAGCGTCATCAGCACGGTGATGGTGAAGCTGTCATAGATCGAAGCGTATTTGATGTCGGCGGGGGTGATTCCGGATTCGGCAAAGGCGCGCGGCCCCGACCAGACCGCGCCGGAATAGGTGAGGTCGACCTTGCCGCCCATCTGGTTCTTCGGTGCTTCGCCCGCGCCGATGAGCTTGACCAGCGGCCGTTTCAGGCTCCGCGCCACCTCGGGTGCGACGACGATCAGCGCGCCGCCGCCATCGGTGATGACGCAGCAATCGAGCCGGTGCAGGGGATCGGCGATCATCGGCGAGTTGACGACATCCTCGACGGTGACGACCTCGCGCAGCAGCGCGTGCGTATTGTGTTGCGCATGGTGCGAGGCTGCGACTTTGATCCAGGCAAGCTGCTCGCTCGTCGTGCCGTACTGGTACATGTGGCGCATTGCGCACATGGCGTAGAGATTGGCGACGACGGGGGCGTAGGGCGCTTCGAACTGAACATCGGGTGCGGCGCCACCGTAATTGCGCGGTGCGGTGCCGGTCGCCATGCCCTCGGCACGCGGCCGCCCGGCAAGCGTGATCAGGGCGACCCGGCATTTGCCGGTGGCAATGGCCTCTGCGGCATGGGCGACGTGGATGGTATAGGAGGAGCCCCCCGTCTCGGTCGTGTCCATGTGCCGGACCTTGAGGCCGAGATAGTCGATCATCGACAGCGGCCCGAGACCTGGCGCGTCGCCGGCGCAGAAATAGCCATCGACATCGTCTTTGCTGAGGCCGGCATCCTCGAGCGCCCCTTTGGCGACCTCCGCGTGGAGCTGCGCGAGGGACTTGTCCGCGGCGAGCCGGGTCGGATGCTCGTAGACGCCGGCGATATAGGCCTTGCCCTTGATGGTCATGACCAGCCCCTCAACGGGCCAAAGCAGCGGTGACGAGCTGCGCGGCGTCGAATTGCTCGGCTACGCGGTTGTCTTCCTCGAGCATCGCCGCGCTGTCGCGGTCGGCAAACTGGAGGGCGCCCAAATCTTCGAAGGCCTTGCACACGCGCGGGCCCATCAGGCCGATATCTCGGACCGTCGGCACGATCCGGCTGAAGAGGCGTGAGCGGAATTTGAGCGTGGCGAGCGCCTCCTCGTGGAGTGCGCGGCACTCCTTGACGTCGAAACCCATCGCCGCCCAGACATCTGAAGGGTCGAGCCGGTCGCGCATGAGGTAGCAGGCCTCGACCAGGAATTCCTCGCGCCGGGCGCGCTCCGCTTCGGTCAGCTGCGGATAGTAGTCGCGCAGCGCGAGCCGCCCGAAAGCGACATGGCGTGCCTCGTCCTGCATGACATAGGCATTGACCTGCGCGGCCAGCCGATTCTGCGCTTTGTCGCGAATGCTTTGGAACGAAGCGAGGGCCAGCCCTTCGATCACCACCTGCATGCCGAGATAGGTGAAGTCCCAGTCCTTGTGCTCGATGACGTCGGTGAGCAGCGCCTGGAGCTGCGCGTTGATGGGAAAGACCATGTTGAACTTCTCATGCAGCAAGCGCGAATAGGCTTCGACGTGCCGCGCTTCGTCGATCACCTGCGTTGCGGCATAGAATTTTGCGTCGACGTTCCGCACCTGCTGCACGATCTTCGCGGCGCAGATGAGCGCACCTTGCTCGCCATGAAGGAATTGCGAAATCTGCCAAGCCTGCGAATGGCGGCGATACTCGATCACCTGCCGCGGCGAGAGCTTGTTCCAGAGCGGCGAGCCGCAGAGCGAGATGGTCTCGTCCGGCAGCAGCATCGGATTGTCGGCATCGAGCTCTTGCGACCAGTCGATGCGCTCGGCGGCGTTCCATTGCTGACGCTTCCCCTTCTCATAGAGCGCAAGAAGCTCGGCTCTCCCATCCTCATACTCCCAGCAAAACGTCGTCTGCTGTCGCGCGCCGAGGGTCCAGCCGGTTTCCGCCAGGGGTGAGACATAGCGGGATCTCGTGGTCATGCGTCCTCCCTGGGGCGGCATGCTACATCACTTCCGGGCGGTACAACACCGCCAGCCTCGCGGCCGGGCTTATCGTTCCGCTACGGCGACGGCCAGCAGCAGGCTGTTCGCTTCCTGACGCTCGTTCGATGTGCCGATCGGGTCGAGATGACCGTCCGTGCCGCTCTGGACAAGCAGCAGATCCTGTCCCCGCAGGCGGAAGCCGAATTCCGCCGTGCTGTAGCCCGGTCGGATGATCTCGAAGGCAAGGATCGGGGGATCGCCAGCCGGCCGCTGCTGCTCCGCCTTGACCGAGGTGTTCTCGCGATTGCTCAGCACAAGCGCGGCCCACTGGCGGAGGGTCAGCCAGCGCACATCCTTCCCGGCATCGATCTCTTGCAGGATGATGGTGGCGTCTTGCGCTTCGGTCGGAAGCGAGAGGCGCTCGAATTCGGCGCGGTGCTGCTCCAGCGCCTCCGCCGCGTTGCTCTCGAGCTGGTTCTGCTCCTGGAGGATATAGGCTCGTCGCTTGCGCGTGAGCGCCGCCATCACCTCGGAATATGCCGGGAAGTCCTGGACAAGCGTTTCCTTCACCTGTGCCCGCACGCGCTTTTGATCGAGCTCGAAGAAGATTGCGGAGACGGTGGCCCGCGCATCCTCCACCGCACTGCGGCTCGCCGTTGAAGCAGGCAGGGCGTCGAGCTTGGCGGCGATGTCCGCCAGCTTCCGCTGCGAGGTCCTCTTTGCGCTGGTGAAATCGGCGAAGGCGCGGCGCACGCGGTTCCGCGCCGCGCGCAACACCGGCACCTGCTTGCGATCCTCTTCGAACATCGCCCTCTCGTCGCCGCTCACCGCATCGTGCGCGCAGTCGCGCAGACTGTTGTCGATGCGGTCGATATCGGCGTCGGACAGCTGATAGAGCGGCAGCCCGAGAACCTCGGCGGCAACCGCCTCGTCGAGCCCTACCCATTTTTGCCCGATATCCAGGAATTGCGCACAAGTCGGAACATGCAGCTCCGCCGTCGCCGCCTCCGCCGCGCCGGAGAGCGCCAGCAACGCCGCGACGCATCGGAGGGTCGACCAGATCCCGTCGAGAGCCAAACCCATGCCTCAAGCCTCGCTTCGGGGCGCCCTCACCAACCGAGCGCGCGGCGAACCTCGCGGGCGAAGGCCTCGCCGTCGCGCGCCGCCGCGCTCCCGGCGTCGAGGTGGATCGGCATGCGGCCGGCGATGCTCGCTTCGGCATAGACGACGCGGTTGGCCAGTTCGGCGTCGAACAGCGCATAGCCGGATTGAGCGAGCTCGTTGCGCACATGGCGGGCGACGGCGCTGCCCACCGTCACCTGCGTCAGCAGCAAACGGTACGCCATCGGCCGCGACCGCCGCTCCTCGGTCGCGTTGACCTCCTCGATCAGGCGGACGGTCTCGATCGCGGCGGAGATGTCGAGCGGCGAAGCTTTGATCGGAATGACGGCGAGGTCGGCGACGGAGAGCGCTTCGATCATCGTGCGGTTGCGAAATCCGGCGGTATCGATGATGACGAGCTCGATTTCGTGCGCCAGCGCGCGCGCACGCGACGCCACGGCCTCCGAGGTGTCGCCGATGATCGGCAGGTCGATGGGCGGCTCGCCGAGGCTCTGCCAGTGCAGCAGGCTCGCTTGGGGATCGGCGTCGATCACGGCCGTCCGCAGGCCGCCGAGCTGGCAATGCGCGGCAAGGCAGGCCGCCGCCGTGCTCTTGCCGCTGCCGCCCTTCAGCGTCGCCATCACCACGATTGCGCCTGTGCCGTTCCGCACTAGGCCGCTCCGCTCCGCGCCGTCGCGGCCGTCACCGCCGGCGCCTTCCGTTCCGCTTCGCCGCGTTGACGGCGTCGCGGTATTTCCGCGGCTCGAAATCGAGGAATGTGCCACCTTCCTCGAAATGCTGAATGAAGATCTTGCCGATCGTTTCGGTGGCGAGGGTCGAGGTGCCGATCGATGTCGCGACGCCGACGACCGTGCCGACACCGGGCGCCATCCGCGCCGCCGCGCCAGCGACTCCGGTGGCGATCGTATAGGGCGTCCAGCCGCCGAAGAGCGCCGAGAGCAGCGATGCCACCCGCACGCGCGGGAACGGCACGCCGTAAAGGCGCGCCAGCTGCGACACCATGCGTAGCTGCACGCCGGAGACGAGGGCCGCGTCTGCCAGCGGAATCGGCGCAGCTGCCGCGGCGATCGTCCACTTGCGGTAGCGCGCCAGGATCTTGAGCGCCGTGCCGAGCCGCTCTTCATCCTCCTGCGTCGGCGACTCGACCACCGCGAGGGCACGCCCGGTCGGCACCGCTTCGAGCGCAGGTTTCGCCTCCGGCGCGGCCGCTTCCGGCGCCGAGTCGCGCTGCTGCTGCGGGGCCACCGCGGTTGCCGTGCGCTTGATGTCGTCGAGCGTCGGATTGCGCAGCCGAGGGAGGGTCTTCGTCATTGCCGCGATTTTGCTCCTGTGAAGGTGCCGTGCGTTGCCATGCCCGGAATCAGCTCTGCTTCGGCGTCGTGCTGCCGCCGGCGATCTTGCTGCACGTCCCGACGGGCACATAAATCCATGAATTCGGATCGTTGGCCTTCGTCGCATCGCCGGCGCAGGAATGTCCGCGCGTGCTGCAGTCGTTTTTTCCGGCAACATTGATGCCGTAGCATTTCTCGGCTCGCCAGATCGGGTCCGGAGCGGGCCCTGCGATGGCGCTCGCGGCAGTCACCGTTGCGGCGACCGCGGATGCGACCAGGAGCGACGTCTTCATCCGGTCTCCTTTTTTTCCGAGAGAGCGGTTGCAAAGATACACTACGCCGCCGGCGCTGTGTAGCGCCGGACCGCTATTGCCCGGTCGTCGGCCGCGTCGCTGGCTGGGTTTGCGTGCCCTTGTCCGCCGCCGGGGTGTTCGACGTCGGCGGCAAAGCCAGCTGCGAACTCGATTTCGAGCCGAGATCTTCCGGCATGGCGACGTTTGCCGTCGAAGGCGTCTTCGCTTCGGCGTTGGATGCCTCGGGTGTGTTGGCAAGCGGTGTCAGCGCCGTTTTGGCCCCGGTTCCCGGGCTTCCCTCCACCGGAGTCGTCGGCGCGATCGTCGCGTCGAGATTGCCGAGCAGGATCGGCAATCCGGTCTTGCCGGCCCCGATGATCACGACCTTGGCGTTGGGCGACTGGGCAAGCTGCAAGGTCGCGTCGATTCCCTTCCACATCAAATATTTGTCGGTGATGCCGTCCTTGACGATGTCTTGGAACTGGCGGATGCCTTCGGCCTCGATTCGCTTGCGCTCGCTCTCCTTGCGCTCGCGCTCGATGC
Organism: Alphaproteobacteria bacterium; assembly: GCA_030039975.1. Lineage (GTDB taxonomy): Bacteria > Pseudomonadota > Alphaproteobacteria > ATCC43930 > CGMCC-115725 > DAHUYF01. The sequence continues at coordinate 1,648 of JASHUO010000222.1, read as the reverse complement.
GGTAATCGTATTCGAGCATCATTTGCTGTTGCTGGTTCTTCTCGACCATCGATTTCTGCAGCGACTCCGGCAGCTCCACGTCGCGCAGGTAGATCTCGTCGATCTCGACGAACTCGACGCGCTGGAGCAGCGTATCCGCCTCGGGGTCCATTTCGAACTGGTGGCGCATGGCATCGCGAATGTGCTGCTGAATCTCGAGCCGCTTGGTGGAATAGACCTCCTCGGGCGTGTGCCGCGACACCTCCTCGCGGACGATCGCGCCCAGGCTCGGCAGGATGAGCTTTTGGACGTACTCGGGGCCGATATACTTGTGCAATAGCGGCACGTTGCGGCGGGTCACGCGGAAACGGAAAGCCACATCCGCGCGCAGGTTGAGGCCGTCCGAGGTATGAGCGTCGAAGACGTAGGATTGGTTCTGGAAGCGCACATCGTAGATGTACATGGTGTTCCACGGCCAGATGACGTGGAAGCCTTCGTCATAGGCCTGCTCGACATCGGTGCCGCCCTGGAACCGCCGGAACAGCGCGCCCTCGTGGCCGGCGGGGATGGTGATGAACATGCGCGGTGACAGTGCCGCGATGAGCAGGAGGAAGAGCAGCCCCCCGAGCCCGAGCGAGAGCAAGTGTTTGTCGATCCAATCGACGAGGCGCGTATAGGCGGCGCCGATACGCGACGGCAGGCGAGTAAAAACCCTAATCACCGAGCGCTCCCAAGCTGATACGCGGCTGGCTTGCGGCCTATACTACGAATTGGCCGACGCTTTGAATATGGTGACGACTCGGCCGGAATGGCGGGTTTTGCCATCTTTGAGCCCCCGTGCCGCCCGGCCCGGGGCGGGCCGGTTGGGTTGCCGCGGCACCATGCCTGTGATAAGTTTCTGAATGAATTGAACTCATAAGCGGGGGTCCCATGGACGAGCGTATGGCGGAGGCGATGAGCATCGTGCGGCGGTCCTCGGCATGGTCTGCCGGTGCCGGGCTCATCCCGATTCCGCTCGTCGATGTCGGCGCGATCGCGGCGGTCCAGGTGAAAATGATCCGCGACATCGCCAAGGTCTACGGCGTCGAATTCCCCGAGGTTCGCGTCAAAGCGCTCAGCAGCAGCCTTGCCGGGGGCGTGCTCCCCTATCTCCTCAGCGTCGGCTCGTCGGGCTATCTCTTCTCGTTGGCAAAGGTCATCCCGATCGTGGGTCCCGTGGTCGCCATCGCGGCCATGCCGGGATTTGCCTCGGCCGCCACCTATGCCGTGGGCAAGGTGTTCGCGCAGCATTTTGCCGGCGGCGGCAGCCTGCTCGATTTCGACACCGAGGCCAAGAAGGAGGAGATCGCCAAGGAATTCGCCGAGGCGCGCAACGAGGCGAAAAAACCCCCCTCCAAGTCGGTCGTTGCTTGAGCGGCGTCACTATCTGATGAAAGCCTAGCGGCGGCCAATATGGGGCCAGTGCTCGTTGTTATCTATATTCTCGCTTGCCTGCTCGTGGGACTGGTCGGTTCGCGCCGGTCGATGGGCTTTTTCGCCGCCTTCTTCTTTTCGCTGATCTTCAGCCCGTTCGTGGTGATCCTCGTCCTGCAGCTGACGCGAACGCCGCGGCAGTACCGACGGGATCGCGACCGGCCGTCGACGCCGGACGCTTAAGGACCGCCCATGA
>JASHUO010000221.1 GCA_030039975.1 Alphaproteobacteria bacterium | reverse complement strand
AGTGATCGAGCATCACATCGCCGACGCAGAGGACCCGCGCCCCGGCGAGCGCTTCCACCAGCGGTATAAGGTCCGTTTCCGACATGGGCGTGGGTTTAGGGGGGGGCGCCGCGATTGGCAAGGAAAAGGTCGGTGCCGGACGTCATGTCGGTCGTGAGGCATGCGGTCGGAGCTCGCGATGTGAATATTTCGCTCGTCGTACACATCGGGAAGCCCTAGATGCGTACCAACATCGACATCGACAAGGCGCCAATGAGCCAGGCCTTGCAAGCGACCGGCCTGAAGACGAAGCGTGCCGTGGTCGAGGAAGGCCTGCGCCTTCTCATCAAGTTGAAAAAGCAGAAGGAAATTCTGCGGCTTGCGGGCAAGGTCCGTTGGCACGTCGACTCGGACGAGAGCCACCTCGGTCGAGACTCCGAGCATGTGACGGGCTCCGGCCCAAGCTGATTTGCCAGCAGAGTGTAGAGCACCGCTTCCGCGGGGTGGCGGAAAACCAAAGTAAATCAAGGTTGTCTGTCATTCCGCGAAAGCGGGAATCCATGCGTCGCGACAGCGAGCGGGAAGCGCGGCGCTTCGACACATCGCTGTACCGCTACACGACCGGGACTTCGAGCCGATGACGCGGCATCTTGGCCTGCGGGCGGTGTAGCCGATCCAGTCACGACGCCGCGGCGAGGCCGGGCGCATCGCGCAGGCCCAGCGCGCCTTCGAGCCGGCGGAAGACTCGCTCCTTGTCGTGATAATCCTGCGCCGCCTGGCGTGCCGCCGCGCCATGGCGGCGCCGCTCCAGGGGCGCTGCGGCCAGGGCGATGATCGCGGCGGCGATCCCTTCGGGATCGGCCGCCATCGGCAGTACCGCTCCGGCGAGCGTGGGCGGAACCTCGCCGGTGGCCAGAATCGGCCGGCCGCTCGCCAAGAGGGCCGCGGCTTTTGCCGGGAAGAGCGGATCGGTGGTGTCGAGGTCGGCCGGCAGCAGATGCAAATCGGCAAGGCCGAGCAGCGCGTTGAGATTGGCGAGCCGCGGCCAGGGCAGGAGCTTCAGCGGCAGGCTGTGCGTCGCCGCGGCGAGTCCCGCCCAGGAGCCGCCGCGCCCGGCCACGACGAAGACGACGGCACCGTTCGCCGGCAGCAGCCGCGCCGCGGCGACGACCCGGTCGATGCCCTGGCTCGGCTCGAGGCTGCCGGCATAGAGCGCGACGATGGCGTCGGGCTCGAGGCCGAGGCTGTCGCGCAGCGGACTCACCGGCAGCGGATGAAGGAGCCGCGTATCGGTCCAGACTGGCAGCGGCAGGCGCTGCCCCTCGCCGATCTCCGCCGCTTCGAGCTGTGCCGCCGCATCGAAAGACGCCAGCGATACCCGGCCCGCCCGGCGCAGCAGCGGCGCGCCGAGCAGCGCTCTGTCGCCGAGATGGACCCAGCTCTGCGCCGCGGCGCGCCGCGCCGCCAGCAGCAGGATCGGCAGGGTGGCGCCGGTGGGATCGATGCCGGCGAGGAGATGCGGGCGAAAGCGCCGCGCCCGGCTCAGCAGCACCGGCGCGCTCGATAGCGCGAAAGAGAGATCCTGCAGCTCGCGACCAAGCCCGCGCGGCAGATGCGCGCGCCGGCGCGGACAGCGGGTGACGCGAATGCCGCGATGCTCGTCGACGCGCCACCAGCCTTGCGGCTCGCCGGCGCGGGTGCCGGCGGCGGCCACCGCTTCGACCCTATGGCCGCGCCCGGCCAGCCACAGCGCCAGCTCCTCGGCGACGCTGCCCGGGGCGAAATTCTCGCTGAAAAACAGGATGCGCCGCGCCGCGGCGAGCTGGGAAGCGCGCGGCATCGGGGGGTTAGGTCGGCCGCAATCTCGGACCGCCGCCGGAGACGTTCAGCAGCCGATCGATCTGACGGCCCTGGAAGAGGCGGATGCCCAGCGACCGGCCGAACTCGACCGCCTCCTCGCTGTCGCAGCGCGCCAGGATGATGCGCGAGCGCCCGGCACGCTCGACCGCCTCGCGAAACGTGGCGATGCGGTTGGTGGCCATGGCATCGGCCATGTCGGGCGTCCAGAACAGTTTGACGAGGTCGAGGCCGAGCCGCTCGCGGTCGATGAAGGTCAAGGTCACCGACGAGACGCCGTCGAGGCAGACGCGGTAGCCGCGCTCCTTCAGATAGTCGCGGGCGAAGATAAAGGCGCCGAGATCGGCGAACATATCGACCTTCTGCAGCTCGATGATGATGGTGCCGCGCGCGCCGGCGCGCAGACTCTGGTCGTATTGCAGGAACTCCTGCGACAGCAGCGTCGAGATGTTGAGGTTGATGCTGTAGGAATGGGCGATCGCCTGATCGTCATTGCGGCGCAGCATGGCGAGGACGCGGCGGTCGAGATGCTGCGTCAGGTGCTGGAAGAGCCAGCGATCGGACGCGATGTCGCGCTTCGGCATGATGGCATCGCGCAGATCGGGGATCGAGACGTAGACCTCGCGGAACACCGGCTTCGGCGCAGCGTCGCCCATGATGGCGCAGATCACCTGCCGACGCATGACATTGGTGAGATCGGCGCGCTGGATCGAGGCCACGAGCTCGGCCAGCGCCTGCGGGTCCATCGCCTGGCGGTCTTCCTGCGGCAGGTGGCCGGCGATGGCGGCAAGGCGCTTCTTGCGCTTCACCTCCTGCTCGTAAACCTCTTCGACCCAGGCGAGGAAGGCTTGGTAGTCGCGCTCGATGTCATACCAGGTGGCGAAACGGTCGGCGGCGCCTTCGTCGAGCTCGGCCGCCAGCGGATCATCGCCGAAGAGATAGCGCAGCCGCATGATCGCGTCGTCGATGACGGCGATGCTGGCGTCGCGGCAGACGAAGACGATGTCGGCGTTCTGCAGCTGGAAGATCTGGCCGTCGAACTGCTTGACCAGCGCCTCGAAGGTGTTGACGGCGATGCGCAGGTGATGGGCGCGGCGGTTGTCGGGGCGCAGCCGCGACAAGTGGATGACGATGGCGCGGCGGCTCGACGGGTGGCGCGCGAGGCGCTTCGTATAGTCGAGCAGCAGCGATTCGATGCCGGCAGACTTCTCGTCCGCGATCTGCTGCGCCAAGGGGTCGGGTCGCTGCATCTGAGCCATCACCGGTTTCGCTGTGATGATGCCGCCGCAACCCCTACGGAAGGGTTAATCCTCCGCTAAAATCGGCTGGGCGCGGCCGTAACGGTGGCATCCGGAGCGGCTCTGGCCCATAGTCTCGCCCCATGATCACTCGTCTCATCGGCCGCACACGGCAGCAAGAGAGCGTGGCGCCCGAAGTGCCGCCGGGCAGCCGCATCTATGCCGTCGGCGATATTCACGGCCGGGCCGACCTGTTGCGCCAGATGCACAGCCTGATCCACCACGACGCCTATGAGCGCCAGGCACCGCGCAACGTGGTGGTCTATCTCGGCGATTATATCGACCGCGGTGACGCTTCCCCGGCGGTCATCGACCTGCTGCTCGACGAGCCGCTGCCCGGATTCCAATCCGTGCATCTCAAGGGCAATCATGAGGACACGCTGCTGGCCTTTCTCGACGACGCCGCCTTCGGGCAGGGCTGGCTCCTCTATGGCGGCGCCGAGACGCTGCTGAGCTATGGCGTCCGCCTGCCGCGGCCGGGCAGCAGCGCCCAGGAGCTGGAGCGGGCGCAGGCTGAGCTCCAAGCGAGGCTCCCCCCTCGCCATCGCCGCTTCATGGCCGAGCTCCGCCTCACCCATGAGGAAGGCGACTACCTCTTTGCCCATGCCGGCCTCCGGCCGGGCGTGCCGCTCGAGCAGCAGCAGGCGCACGACCTGCTCTGGATCCGCGACGAGTTCCTGCTGTCGGACGCCGAATTCGGCAAGATCGTCGTGCACGGCCACACCATCACCGCGCGTCCCGATGTGCAGCGCAACCGCATCGGCATCGATACCGGCGCCTTCGCCAGCGGCACGCTCACCTGCCTGGTGCTCGAAGGCGCGGAGTGGTCGTTTCTGCAGACCTGACGCGGCGCGTGCCGCTTAAGAGGAGAGTCGAGGGAGGACATCCGGCTCCGTCCTTCTGACGGTGCCGGACGAGCTCGTAACCGCCGCGCTTCGGCAGCGGAGCTCGCGCAGAGGAATTTCTTCTTAGGTGAGGATGTTGAGCAAGCTGCTCGGATCGCTCGCGCTGACGCTGGTCGTCCCGGTGGCGCCGGTGAGGGCGCTCGTGGCCGTCGACGTCGTCGTGCCGGACTGATCCGAAGCCTGCTGGCTCTGGTCCACGCCCTCACCGCCATGATGGTGGTGCGGGTGCACCGCTCCGCTCTGCTGCTGCTGTTGCTGCTGAAGCTGCTGCTGCTGGAGCTGCTGCAGATAGAGCTGGTAGCTGGACGCGGTACTCGAAACGCCGCTGACGCTCATGACCTCTCCTTTCTGGTTGATGCATGCCGGCGCACAAGGCCGGCATCGTTGCCGTCAGCAACTTTCATGCCTGACGCGATGCCGGGAATCGGCGGTTTCGTCCCGGCGTTTGCGCCGCTTGCCGGCAGTTCCTGCCGGGGACGGCAAGCTTTGCCGCGCGCTACCGCGCCTCGTCGAGCTCGGGATAATGGCGGAAGATGCCTTGCTCGTTGAAGGCAAGGCGCCGCTCGGAGGCGAGATAGGCCTTGAGCCGCGGCCGCTCGGCGACGCGGTCGTGCAGCGCCGTCACCCGCTTGCGCGTCCGCTCCAACCGGCTCATGGCGCGCGGGAAGGCGTAGCGCAGCCCCTCGACGATCTGGAACAGCGACAGGTCGGCATAGCTCAGCCGGGCGCCGACGAGGTGCTTGTCGCCGGCAGGATTGGCCCCGAGCGCCGTCTCGAAATAGTCGAGGAATTTGGGCGCGCGTTCTTTGAGGAAGATTGCGGCGCGGCGCTTCGCCTCCGGCCGTTGGTCC
>JASHUO010000220.1 GCA_030039975.1 Alphaproteobacteria bacterium | reverse complement strand
CGAGGGCGCCGACTTGGTCGGGCGGGTTGCCGGTGGCAACGCGCTTCCCGACGAGATCCTGGCCGAGATCATCGACCGTACGGACGGTATTCCGCTCTTCGTCGAAGAGTTGACCAAGACGGTGCTGGAGACGGGCGGCGGGATCGCGGAAGCGCGGCGAACCGTGTCAGCCATCCCTCACTCCTCGCTGACTCTTCCTGCCAGCCTTCACGCCTCGCTGATGGCGCGCCTCGACCGGCTCGGGCCTGGCGCCAGGGAGGTCGCTCAGATCGGCGCAGCGATCGGTCGCGAGTTCTCTTACGAGCTTCTGAGCCAGGTGGCCCAAAAGAGCGCGACCGATCTGAAGGCGGGGCTCGAGCGCCTAAGCGAAGCCGGGCTGGTGTTCTGCCGTGGCGCCCCGCCGGCGGCGAGCGTGCTGTTCAAACATGCCCTAATACGCGACGCCGCCTATAGCGGCCTACTACGCAATCAACGTCAGCAGCTTCATGCCCGCATCGCCGCGGCGCTTGAAGGCCGCTTCCCCGAGACCTGCGAGAGCCAGCCGGAGCTGCTCGCGCAACACCTCTCGGATGGAGGCCTGACTGGGCGGGCGATCGCGGCATGGCAGCGCGCCGGAGAGCGGGCCGTGAAGCGGTCGGCGAACAAGGAGGCTGTGCGTCATTTCGAAAGAGCGCTGGCGCTGCTTGAGAAGCTGCCGGACCCCTCGCAGCACACGGAGCGCGAGCTGCAGCTCCTCCTCGCGCTGGGGCCGGCGCTGATGACCATCCAATCGACCACCGCGCCGGAGACCAGGCGAGTCTATACCCGAGCGAGGGAACTTGCCCAGCAAGCCGGTCGCCATTCGGAGCTCTTTCCGACGATCTGGGGAGCATGGCTGGTCGCTTTCGTCGGCGGCGATATTGGCTTGGCGGTCCGACTCGAGGCGGAGTTGTTCGATCTCGCCAAGCATGAAGATCACCCCAATCTCATCCTGCAGGCACACCATGCGGCGTGGACCAACCGCTGGGTCACCTTCGATCTCGACGCCGCACTCGAGCATATCGAAGCCGGTCTCCGGCTCTACCGTTTCGAGGATCACGGCGAGCATGCGCTGTCCTATGGCGGGCACGACCCCGGTGTGTGTGCCTACGCACAGCTTGCCCTGCTGCGGACGGTGAGCGGCTGGCCGGAGAGGGCCGCTAGGGACATGATTGACGGCTTGGAGCTCGGTCGAAAGCTCAATCATCCGCCGTCCCTTATCCATGCGCTCTGGTTCGAGGCGGAGTTGCGCCAGCTTCGCCGCGAGCCGCTCGCGGTCGAGGAAGTGGTGATGGCGCTGTTGCCGCTCGCCTCCGCGCATGGGTCGGCCGTCAGCACGGCGAACGCGACGATGCTGCGCGGCTGGGCGCGCACACAACGGGGAGAGCTCGAGGAGGGCGTTGCCGATGTGCGTCGCGGCCTCGCCGCGTGGCGCGCTACGGGCTCTAGGTTTCAAGTCCCTTACCGGCTGGCGCGCGCAGCCGACGCATGTCGGGCAGCAGGCCAGGGGCCAGAAGGGCTGCAATTCTTGGAGGAGGCGGTCACGATCGCCGAAGGGAGCGGCGATCGCTGGTACTGCGCCGAGCTCCACCGGCTTCGCGGCGAGTTGCTGCTCGACTCCGGCGCGCGGGAAGCGGCCGAACAGAGCTTCGGGAACGCGTTGGGGCAGGCGAGGGAACAGCGGGCGAGGCTATTCGAACTACGCGCTGCCACCAGCCTCGCGAGCCTCTTGCGCGCGCAAGGCAAGCGCAAAGAAGCCTACGACCTGCTCGCGCCGACTTATGGCTGGTTTACCGAAGGCTTCGACATGCTCGACCTGAAGCAGGCGAAGGCCTTGCTCGACGAGTTGGCGTAAAACGAGGGCGCGTCGTCGGCGAACCGGGATGGAAGGTCGGCTCCTTGCACTTCTTGGACCCAGGCAGCGAGAATCGTCACGTCCGGTTAGCTGCACCCACCGGACATGGTCGACGAAACGCACGATGTCTCAGTCGTGCCAGAACCAGTCATCGCGGGGGGACGGTTTCTATAGCGCGACGCGTCCGTCTGTCCCCCGCAGAACCCGAATCATCATAGCCCGTCGTTATCGGGCTCCTGAGCGACCGAACCTATGCCTCCTGCGGCAATATCACGGGCATTCGCTCGGGGTGAGCACCAGCTTCAGCTGACCAGGGCCATGTCGTCGGCTGTCCGGCGCACGCGTTCTTACAGTACGCGAAAGCCCTTACGAAGGACGAAGCCGTCAAGGCTATCTACGCTCTTGGCTAGGGCGTCATAGTGCCGAATCGCTTCAGCAACAGCCGAAATGTGTGCGCCTCCGGTGCTTGCGCCGGTCGTAAATTCTGAAACTCTCGTGCGTTAAGATTCGAGATGGATTTTGTGGCCACTTGGGCAGATGGCAATCGACATTGCCGCCTCAGCCGCTTTCTGCGCCGCATTGGAGGCGCCGCAGATGCAGTGCGGCCCAACCGTGACAATACCTCCCCTCAATGCGCCGACTGCTGTCCAGCGCTGTAGCCCTGCTGGTACG
>JASHUO010000219.1 GCA_030039975.1 Alphaproteobacteria bacterium | reverse complement strand
TCGGCTCATTCTGGTCCCGCAGAGACGATGATGCGGGTGCGTCCATGCCTCTCCAGCTCAGATCACGCCTGATCGCCGCCATCATGTCGAATGGGGATGCGCCGCTCGATCGAGCACGGCGCTTTTGCCAGCGCGCCGTGCTCGCCGTGCTGCTATGCATCGTCGGTGCGGCGCCGGTGGCGGCACAAAGTCTCGTGCTGCCGCCGATCGTCGAGCCGCCCAGTCAGGAACGTCACATCGGCAAGGTGATCTTCCTCGAACTGGTGACGCCCGACCTCGCGGCCAGCAAGCAGTTCTATGCGGGACTGTTCGGCTGGACCTTTCGCGAGCTGGCCGCCGGCTCGATCCAATATGCCGAGGCGTCTCTCGACGGGCGCCCGGTCGCGGGCCTGTTTCACAAGGCCCTCCCGCCCGGCGAACACCGCACCCCGGCATGGCTCGGGTTTTTCGCCGTGGAAGATGTCGACGCGACGGCGAAGATCGCCCAGCAGCAGGGCGCCAAGTTGCTCTTCGGACCGCGCAGCTTCCCGGACCGCGGCCGCCAAGCCGTCTTCTCGGATCCTCAGGGCGCTGTCTTCGCGGTCCTCGCCTCAAGCAGCGGCGATCCGCCCGATTTCCTTGCCGCGCCCGGTGAATGGATCTGGAGCTCGCTGATCACGCGCAATCCGGACACCGACGCCGCCTTCTACCAGACCCTCTTCGGCTATGACGTCTTCGAGCTGCCCGCCAGCCCCGGCGCGCAGCATCCTCTCTTCGCGTCGAACAACTACGCGCGTGCGAGCGCGAATTCGCTGCCTGCGAGCAGGCCCGACGTTTACCCCTACTGGCTCAACTACGTCCGGGTCGAGGACGCAGACCAGACGGCCGCAAAAGTCGTGACGCTCGGCGGCCGCGTGCTGGTCGCGCCGCGCCTCGACCGTCAGGGCGGCAAACTGGCGGTGGTCGCCGATCCCCAGGGGGCGGCCTTCGGGCTTCTGGAGTGGCGGGAGACTGCAAGCAAGAAGGTGCCCGAGTGAGGCGCGCGCGCTTTCGCTGGACGGCAACCGCCTCCGTGGTCGCTGTCGCGGTGGCCCTGTCTTCCGGCTGCGTCGTGACGGATGGCGGCTATAACTATGCTGGCGCGGCTTATGGGGTCGGCTACTACGAGCCCTCCGGCATCTACTACGGCGGCTGGGGACCGGGCTATGACGTGGCGCCGTATCGGCGCGGCTACCCCGTGAGATATGGCGGCCGCCCACCGCCGCATGCCTACAGGCCAGCGCCGGCATCCCGCGCCATGCCCTCGATTCCGACGGGTGCGCGTCCGGGCGGCGGCGGGCACGGTGGCGGCGGACGTGGTGGTGGCGGCGGCGGACATCGCTGATCGCCGCGATGGCAAGCGGCGATCGGCTAATCCTTCGGCTTCAGGTCCCCGCAATCGGCACCAAGCCACTTGCCCTCGGTAACGCTCTTCATCTGCATGGTCTTGTCGCCATTGCTCACGCTCATCTCCCAGTGAGCGACCATTGATTCAGGGCTGCGCGCCTCGAAGCGATAGGTGCCGGACATGGTCTGCGAGCCGGTGCAGCTGAAGGTGCCGGCGCGCAAGGTCGACGTGCTCGACGCCACGTTCTGCGTGCATTTCCCGTGGCCCATGCGCTCGATCTCGTCGAAACCTTTGTCGATATCGGCTTGTGTCACGCAGTGCTGCATGACGCGATGCTGCGGGCCCATCGACTGCTGCATCGCCGCTTCGAGCTGGGCGCGCTGCTGCGGCGTCAGCTTGGCAAGCGCTTCGGGCGGGATCGGCGGCGTGCCGCTGCGCTCGCTGTCCGAGGTCATCTCCCATAAGCCGGGCTTCACGTTGAGTGGCGTGTTGTCGGCCGCGAGCGCCGGCAGCGCAGGGGCGACGCCAAGCCAATAGGTGAGCAAAACCAGCCGTCTGCCAAGCATGGAACCCCCTCCCGTGGTGAGATGAAAGCGACGCCGGGACCGACCCCGCGGCCCGATCGCCTGGGGAGACGCTACCACCTCGTTGTGGAGGGAGCCAGAGCACAGCGCCCGGCCCAAGTGTGTCCGCCTTGCCCCTACCGGGGAGCGGCGGGCGCGGCGGCCTGGCCTGGCGCCGGCTCGGCGAACCCGGTCGCCAATTGTCCGGCGAGGATCACCGCCTGAGTGCGGTTGTCGACGCCGAGCTTGTGCAGGATCGCCGAAACGTGCGCCTTGATCGTCGCCTCGGTAACCTCCATCGCGTGGGCGATCTGCTTGTTGGCGAGGCCGTCGCTGAGCAGCATCAGCACGCGGCTCTGTTGCGGCGTCAAAGTGTTGAGGAGCGCTGCCAGAGCGGCATCGCTGTCGCTGCCCGGCGGCCTTCCATCGAAGGCGGGAGGCAGCCAGGTCCCGCCGGCGAGCAGCGCGCCGAGGGCTTCGCGAATTTCGCTCGCCGCCGCCGATTTCGGGACATAGCCGGCGGCACCGAGACCGAGCGCGCGCCGCGCGACCCGCGGATCCTCATTGGCCGAAACCACGACGATCGGCACGGCGGCAAATTCCGCGCGGAGATAGAGCAGCCCGGAGAGGCCGTTCATGCCCGGCATGTTGAGGTCGAGCAGCAACAGATCGGTGTCCGGCGCTTTCCGAAGCCGCGCGCACAGGCTGTCGAAGGAATCCGCCTCGGCAATGTCGGCATCGGCCACGGTCTGTGACACGGCGAGGCGCAAGGCATCGCGAAACAGCGGATGGTCGTCGGCTATGACGATGTGAAACGCCGCCATCGGCCTCCTCTCGCCGCTACGCGGCAATAACGATAATAAGCTCGCCCGGGCGTTGCGCAACCCAAGCCAAATTAGACGAAAGTCTAATGGCTGGGCCGGAGCGTGGTCAGTAGCATAATCTCAAGGATTTTCGCGGTGTTTGCTTGCCGCGGGAGCCACGTAACACGCAATAGGGACCAGCCGGAACCCACGGCGCGCCGCGGGTTGTCGCTGTGCAACAGGGAGGAAAACAGCATGAAGTCGTTTGACAGGATCACTCCGTCGCGCCGCACGGTGCTCACCGCTGCCGGCGCGCTGGTTGCGTCAGCATCGCTGCCGCGTCTCTCGATCGCCGCCGAAGACCGGCCGCCGATCGGCACCTGGCCGGCCGGCTCGGAAGGCTCGTCGGTGTTCATCGGGATCTCCGTGCCGCGCACCGGGACCTATGCCGCCCAAGGCGAAGACGAGCTCAAGGGCTATCAGCTCGCGGTCGAGCACATCAACAGCGGCGATCCGCTGATCAAGAAGATTTCGCCGAAGACGAAGACGGGCGTGCTCGGCAAGAAGGTCGAGGTCGGCGTCGCCGACTCGCAGGCCAATCCGAATACCGCCGTCCAGGAGCAGTCGCGCTTCATCACCGAGAACAAGGCGGTGCTGATCACCGGCTCGACCTCGAGCGCGGTGGCCGTGGCGCTGAACAAGCTGGCACAGCGCGAGAAGGTGCTCTACGTGACCGGCATCACCGGCTCGAACGACACCACCGGTAAAGACTGCGTCCGCTACAGCTTCCGGCAGGACTTCTACGGCCAAACCGCCGCTGCCGCGATCGGTCCGGTTTTGATCAAGACTTTCGGCAAGAGCCGCAAGGCCGCGTTCATGACCCCGGACTACACCTACGGCCACACCGTCACCAAGTCGGTGAACGATTATCTGACCGAGAATGGCGGCTGGACCATGGTGACGAACCAGGTATCGCCGCTGGGATCGCCGGATTTCAGCTCCTATCTGACCAACATCG
>JASHUO010000218.1 GCA_030039975.1 Alphaproteobacteria bacterium | reverse complement strand
GCCGCTGCTGCTCGAGGGGCTGCGGCGGCTCGAATATCGCGGCTATGACAGCGCCGGCATTGCCACGCTGGTCGAAGGCCGCATCGAGCGCCGGCGCGCCGAGGGCAAGCTCGACCGGCTTGCCGAACGGCTCAAAGCGGCGCCGCTCGGCGGCAAGACCGGCATCGCCCATACGCGCTGGGCGACCCACGGCGTCCCCAACGAGACCAACGCGCATCCCATTGCCACCGATCGCGTCGCCGTCGTCCATAACGGCATCATCGAGAATTTTCAGGAGCTCAAGGACGAGCTGACCAACTGGGGCCACCGCTTCGAAACGCAAACCGACACCGAGGTGGTGGCGGCGCTGGTGACGCGTCACCTCGCCGAAGGCCTGAAGCCCGCCGAAGCCGCGGCCAAGGCGTTCAATCGGCTCGAGGGCGTCTTCGCTCTGGCCATCCTCTTTGCCGGCGAGCCGGATTTCCTGATTTGCGCGCGCCGCGCCGCCCCGCTCGCGATCGGCTTCGGCGATGGCGAGATGTTCATCGGCTCGGACGCTCTGGCGCTGGCGCCGCTGACGCGCCGGATCCTCTATCTCGAGGAAGGTGACTGGGCGGTCGTGACGCCCGACGGCGCCACCGTCTTCGATGCCAAGGGCCGCCGCGCCCAGCGCGCGATGCGCGAGACCGCGCTGTCGGGCGCGCTTATCGGCAAGGGCAATCACCGCCATTTCATGGAGAAGGAGATCTTCGAGCAGCCGGCGGTGATCGGCGACACGCTGCGCGCGCATTTCAATCCGACGACGCGCAGCGTCCATCTCGCGACCTTGCCCTTCGATCTCGCCAAGGTCACCAAGGTGACCGTGGTCGCTTGCGGCACCGCGTTTCATGCCGGGCTCGTCGCCAAATATTGGCTCGAGCGCATCGCCCGCGTGCCGGTCGAGGCGGACATTGCGTCGGAGTTCCGCTACCGCGCCGCCGACATGCCGAAGGGCGGGCTTGCGCTCTTCGTCTCGCAATCCGGCGAGACCGCGGACACGCTCGCGGCGCTGCGCTATGCGAAGAGCCAGGGCCAGCGCATCGTCGCCGTCGTCAATCAGCCCGAGAGCACGATCGCGCGCGAGGCCGAGGCGGTGCTACCGACGCTCGCCGGACCCGAGATCGGCGTCGCGTCGACCAAGGCGTTCACCACTCAGCTCATGGCGCTCGCCTGCTTCACCATCGCGATGGCGCGTGCCAAGGCCCGCATCGACGCGACCGCCGAAGCGCAGCTCTCGACCGCGCTCACCGAAGTGCCGGCGCGCGCCAGCGACGTTCTGAACCATGCCGAGCGCATCGCCGAGCTCGCCACGATCATGGCCGAAGCGCGCGACGTGCTCTATCTCGGTCGCGGCACCGCTTATCCGCTGGCGCTCGAAGGCGCACTGAAGCTCAAGGAGATCTCCTACATCCACGCCGAAGGCTATGCCGCAGGCGAGATGAAGCACGGGCCGATCGCGCTCATCGACGAGCGCGTGCCGGTCATCGTGCTGGCGCCGCATGACGAGCTGTTCGAGAAGACCGCTTCCAACATCCAGGAAGTGGCGGCGCGCGGCGGCAAGGTGGTGATGGTGTCGGACCGCGACGGCCTCGAGAAACTCAAAGGCCGGCTCAGCTTCGGGATCGAAGTGCCGCGCTGCGATCCCTTCGTCGCGCCCCTGCTCTACGCGATCCCGGTCCAGCTCCTGGCCTATCACGTCGCTGTGGTCAAAGGCACCGATGTCGACCAGCCGCGCAACCTCGCCAAGAGCGTGACGGTGGAGTAGGGGGTGGACCCGCGCAAGCGGGAGGGTGAGGTGGGGCCTCGACGATGGCGCAGGCTGTGTCAGGAAACACTAATTCTGGGTTCTAACCTTCCGCTTGCGCCTTGCGCTTGGCGTCCCGCGCCTGTTTCTGCGCCGCTTTCGCCGCCGCCTTCGTTGCCTCGACCGCCGCCGCCTCCGCGGCTTCCTTGGCGAGGCGCTGCTCTTTCAGCCGCGCCGTCTTCGCCGCTTCGGCCGCGCGCTCTTTATCGCGCAGCGCGAGGCGCTCGGCATCGGCCTCCTTGGTGCGGCTCGCCGCTTCCTGCGCCTTGCGCCGGGCGGCGGCGGCGAGATCATCGGCTTTGCTCATGACCGACCCTCCTGCGGTGAACCGGAGTGCGGCGGCGCGCGCCGCCGCCTCAATATCCCTCGCGCTCGAGGCGCTTGCGCATCGCCTTGCGGGTGCGGCGCACCGCTTCCGCCCGCTCGCGCACCCGCCGCTCGGACGGCTTCTCATAGGAGCGGCGGCGCTTCATCTCGCGAAACGTACCCTCGCGCTGCATCTTCTTCTTGAGCACCCGCAACGCGGCGTTGATATCGTTGTCGCGGACGAAGACCTGCATGAACATCTCTCCTCTTTCTTATTAACGCTGCCGGGGCCCAAAATGCCGGCTCGGCGGCCTTGCGGCCGCCGAGCCCCGGCTGCGACGCTCTGCCGTCAATCGGCGAGCGAAAGATTCCCCGCCGCCTGCTTGCCGCGCTCGGTGACGACGTCGAAGCGGACCTTCTGCCCTTCCTGCAAGGGCGGCAGGCCAGCGCGCTCGACCGCCGAGATATGGACGAAGACGTCCTTGCCGCCATCGGCCGGCTGGATGAAGCCGAAGCCCTTCTGCGCATTGAACCACTTAACCGTACCCACGGCCATCTCGGCCTCCTATCGATGGTGAGAGCGCCCCGCGCGACCTCGCGCGGGGGGTGCAGTGTCTGGCCTCATGGAATCTTGTAGAGTCGCCCTCCTGGGGCGAACGGCAAGCGCCGAAGCAGAGACTGGTCTCGGCAAAATGGGCCGTCTTGGCCGATAATGCAAGCGCGGCATAGGCGTCCCGTCCAGCGCGTAGGTTGAAAAACCAGGGATTTATATAACCTTTTGCAGATGCGGCGCTATGCTGCGCCGCGAAAATCCGGGCTTCCTCACCATGCTTCACCGCTTTCTCGCCGCAACCGGCCGGCGCATTCTCGACTACCTTGCGCAGCCGATTGCCGGCTACGAGCCCTTCCTCGCCACCGACCCGGCGCTGCTCCAGCGCTGCCTCCAGCCGGGCGACGTGCTGCTGATCGAAGGCAATACCCGGCTCAGCGTCATCATCAAATACCTGACCCAATCCACCTGGTCGCATGCCGCGCTTTATGTCGGCGGCGACGAGCTCGGCCGCAACGAAGCGGGCGAGCCGTTGGCGCTCATCGAGGCCTCGGCGCGCGCCGGCGTCGTCGCTTCGCCGCTCCGGGACTATGCGCAGTTCAACACCCGCATCTGCCGGCCCGTGCATCTCGGCGAGGCCGATCGGCGCCAGGTCATCGACCACGCCATCCGCAGCCTCGGCAAGCAATACGACGTGAAGCAGCTCGTCGATCTCCTGCGCTATCTCTGGCCTTATCCGCCGGTGCCGGTGTCGGTGCGCCGCCGCATGCTGGCGCTGGCGAGCGGCGATCCGACGCGCGCCATCTGCTCGACCATGATCGCCGAGGCCTTCCAGTCGATCGGCTATCCGATCCTGCCGCCGCCGGGCGGCGAGCCCGTCGCGATGGCGCCCTATATGGCGCGCGAGATCCGCCACATCGAGAAGCACGGCCTCTTCACGCCGCGCGACTTCGACATCTCGCCCTATTTCGCCGTGGTGAAGCCGCTGCTCGAAGACGGCTTCGACTATCGCCGCCTTTCCGCCGTGGCCTGACGCCCCGCGTCAGAAATACGGCACGCCCTGCGTGTTCACATAGAGCGCGTAAAGCGACTG
>JASHUO010000217.1 GCA_030039975.1 Alphaproteobacteria bacterium | reverse complement strand
ACGGTCGAACTCGGCGCGCAGCCGGTAAAGTTTGCCCTCGAATCCTATTACAACGCCATACGACCAGCTTCCGGAAACGATACGTGGCTTCTGCAATTCACGGTGACGTTCGTGTTTCCGAGGTAACCGCGCCTGGCTGGTTCGTTGCTTGCGCCGCCTAATGGGAGCCGCTGCCGGCCGCGTCCTGGACCTTGCGGAGCACTTCGTCGAGATTGAAGGCCGCCGGCTTCTGCCGCGGCGGGAATTTCTCGAAGTCGTCGATCTGCTGCGCGACCAGTGCCTGCATCCCGTAGAGGAGATAGGCGTGGGAAATCACCCAGTCCCAGTAGGTGTTCGAGTTCTCATCGGCCCGCTCGAACGGATCGCGGCGCAGATTGAACATCTTCGGCGCCCGCAGCTTCACGAATGGCTCGAACCAGCATGCGAGCTGCTTTGCCCTCTGCTCCATGAGCACCATTTTCCAGTCGCCCATGCGGAGCCCCAGAACGTCGCCGTCGTCGCTGATGTAGAAAAAGAATTTCCGCGGGCTCTCCTTCCCGGTTCCGGTCAGATAGGGCAGCAGGTTGTAGCCGTCGATATGCACCTTGTAGGTCCTGTCGCCGATCTTGTGACCGCCGAGCAGGCGCTCTGAGATGTCGGGCTGTCCTGCGGCCGCGAGCAGCGTCGGCAGCCAGTCCTGATGCGCGGCAAGGTCGTTAAATACTGAACCGGCCTTGATCTTGCCGGGCCAGCGCACAAAGATCGGCACGCGCCAGCCGCCCTCCCAATTCGTGTTCTTCTCGCTCCGGAACGGCGTGATGCCGGCATCCGGCCAAGAATTGTAATGAGGGCCATTGTCGCTCGAGTACATCACGATCGTGTCGTTAGCGATCCCGAGATCGTCCAGCTTGCCCAGCATCTGGCCGATGTTTTCGTCATGGGCAACCATGACATCGTTGTAGTCGCCCTGACCGCTCTTGCCTTTGTGTTTTTCGGCGCAGTGGGTCCGGAAATGCATGCCCGTGGTGTTGTACCAGAGGAAAAACGGCTTGCCGTCCTTGTGGCACTTGTCGATGAAGCTGAAGGCATGTTGCGTCACTTCCTCATCGATGGTTTCCATGCGCTTGCGGCTGAGGGAGCCCGTATCCTCGATCTTCTGCCCGCCTTTTCCGTCCGCCCAGCTATGCAGCACACCCCTGGGGCCGAACCGCTTCCTGAATTCCGGATTGCGCGGATAATCGGCGTCCTCCGGCTCTTCCTCGGCGTTGAGGTGGTAAAGGTTGCCGAAGAACTCGTCGAAGCCGTGCGCCGTGGGCAGGAACTGGTCCCGGTCTCCGAGATGATTCTTGCCGAACTGGCCGGTTGCATAACCCAGCGGCTTCAACAATTCGGCGATGGTCGGGTCTTCCGCGCGAATGCCGACATCGGCCCCTGGCATGCCGACCTTGGTGAGGCCGGTGCGGATCGGGTTCTGCCCGGTGATGAAGGCGGCGCGTCCCGCGGTGCAGCTCTGCTGGCCGTAGTAATCGGTGAAGGTCGCGCCTTCATGGCCGATCCGGTCGATGTTGGGCGTGCGGTACCCCATCTGGCCTCGGTTGTTGTAGCTGATGTTCCACCAGCCGATATCGTCGCCCCACAGGATCAGGAAGTTCGGCTTGCGTGGTTGAGCCATGTCTCTCTCCTTTGATGGGGTCGGTGGCTAGAGGCGCAGCAGCACGGCAAAGAAGGCGAAGAGGCCGATGCCGACGAGGAGAATGGCGATCGCGATTACCGGCGATTGCAGCGCGACATGCCGCGGGCTCATCCCTTCGATCCCGGCGAGCGCCGCAAAAGATCCGCTGCGGAGGTAGCGTGCCGCCCACCAGTACTGCCAAAGCGAGATGAGCAGCGCGAGGACGCCCGCTGAAATCAGTGCGAGCCCGAGGAATTGCGGGGCTCGCGGATGAATGGCTGTCCGCCGTCGCTCTTACGTCGAACCTCTCGGCGCTTGGGGCGGTGCGTGTATTGGTCAACGCCTGGCTCGGGACTTCCAACTAGCTTGCGGATTGTTTGGCAGCGCGACGGCGAGCGCTATCCGTCATTCCACCTACTTCCGAGATCAGCGCCCTGTAGACCCGCCCTTTACGCTCGTCGTCGGCAATCGCCGAATGGCTTCGCCCTTCTGCGCCAGGCCGATCAGGATGCGAACGAGTTGAGCGTGTGGTGCTGAGGTGGGGTCGCGCAGCATCTCGATGGGATGAGCCTCGGTCAGCCGCGCCAGTTGGCTCAGCAGGCGGATGCGGGCCCGCCGGATCGACTGGAGTTCCGACGACCGGCGGGTGAAGAAGATCTTGAACAGCTCGCCGTCACCGAGCAGCCGATTGACCTCGCTCGCGGTGACATAGATCAGAAAGAGCACGACGATCCACAGTTGCGTGGCGATGAACTGGTCCCAGCTGAAGCTGCCCAGCTGCTGCTCGATAAACCCGCCACGCCCCACCCCGACGCCCGCGAAGAGGTACTCAATGAAAGCTTCCAGCAGGCGCGCGACGAAGACGAAGAAGGAGTAAACGATGGTCTTGAACAGAATGGGTTCCGCCAGCGGGGCACTATCGAAACGCCGCAGGAATGGCATCAAATCGGCGACGAGCACCGCCTTGCCGACAATCAATGCGGACACCGTCGCAATGGCGAATCCCGTGAATTGAATCAGGTAGGCGGACAGGATCAGGCGCTTGGTGAAAAGGATGAGATTGAAGCCGATGAAAAAGAAGAGAGTTGGCGGCCATATGTCCTGAAATTCGTGCAGGAGAATGTGACCGATCTTCGCCCACCGCCCAGGCTTTTGCGCGTCGATTGAATATGTAGTCATGGCACCCTCTCGCTCGGAGCGCAGCACAGTTGAGGGCGCGCTTGCCGGTCTTCGCAGTGAAGCGCACCGTTAGTCGCGGATTGCTCGCTTTCGCATGGCCAGGGCCGGAGCGCAATC
>JASHUO010000216.1 GCA_030039975.1 Alphaproteobacteria bacterium | reverse complement strand
AGGTCATCCAGCTTGGTCGTCATGCCACGCCCGATGTTGATGAAGAACGCCGTCTGCTTCATCCGCTCGAAGCGGGCGCGGTTGAAAAACCCTTCTGTCGCTGGCGTGTGCGGCGCCGTCAGGATCACAAAGTCCGCCCGAGGCAATAATTCGTCCAGTGCCTCCGGCGGACGTAGCTCGCTCACCCCCTGGGGTGTTGCTGTGCAGCGCGCATCGGTCGCCAGCACGGTCACACCGAACGCGGCAAGCAAACGAGAGGTCTCGGCGCCGATGCCGCCCACCCCGATGATCAGCGCGGTCGATTCCGGCAGGTGGACGACGTCGCCGCTCTCGGCTGGGCTTTTCTTCCACTCGCGGCGGAACTGTTGGCGGGTGAAGACGTGAAGTCCCCGCGCGAAGGCGAGCACGAACGCCATGATGTGGGCGCTGATATGGTCGTTGAAGATTCCCCGGAAGTTCGTCACGGCCACGGGATGCGCGATGAGCTCCGGGTAGTAGTAGCCAGCGGGCGGAGCCGCTTGTGGCGCCTGCAGCCAGCGCAATTTCTTCGCCTTCGCCAGCAGATCGCGGCCAAGCCATCCGAACGCCGCCTCGGCTTCGACGATCTCGCGCGCCGCCGTCTCCGCGTCCTCGGCCACAATCACGCGCGCTTGCGGCAAGCTCTCCATCAGGCGTTTTCCCCAGCTGCGCGTGGTGTCGGTCTGAGGCGGCAACATCACGAACTTGAATGAATTGGCACGAGGCATGGGCTTGGGCCTCCTCCTCTATTGCTGTCGAAATTGCTGTCGAAGAGACCGTACCGCCGCTTCGGGCTTGAAGGAACGGGAGCAAAACACCCGCGCCGCGCTGCGCCGCGCAAGCGCGGCTTCCCTTAGAAACTCGTCGTTAGGTAAATTCAGCGGCTGCTCTATAGTGTGTTGGACATTTGGCGAAGCACAGCAGAACGCCATGAGAATAGTCGCCTGGATCATCACGCTGCTCCTGTTCATCGCCGGCATTGCCTGCGCGGTGGATGCGTTGACGACGGCGCACAGCATCTGGCTCAGCATTCCGATGCTCATTTTGTCGGGCATGCTCTTCGGCCCCGGGTTGATCCTGCTCGCCGCATTGCTCGGGCTTTATCAATTCGCCATCGAGGTCAACGGCCATCGGCTGGAGGTCCGTCGGCGCGACGAGCCGTGATGCCGGTCGGCCCGGGAAGAACCGGCCGGCGAGCGCCGGAAAAACACCGTTAATCGGCGGCGTCGCGGTCCTGACACGCCCTGCCCTCTTTACCGATTGGCAACACCCCCGACTCTATTGTGTGCAAGTTGCCAGGCAAGGGGGGCTAGCAATAGTGCATGTCGGACACCTCAGGGCGAGAGCCGGTGAATGCCGCGCTTGCGCGAAGCTCGAAACCGACCCGGCCCTGCGCGACGACCTGCTCTCCCTTGCCGATGAGTACGACACGATGGCGAACCAGCTTGCGGCATCGGCGACGAAGCGCTCGTCGGCCCCGGTAGGGACCGGCCAAAGCGCCGCAGATGCTGCCGGCGGCGCGCGCTAGGAGTGCTGCGCCCGCGACGGCGAGCCGCGCGGCGCCTGTTCGACGGTGTTCGACGTGTCGCACGCATCGGGGCGGGCTCGAGATTTTCGGCGGCATGAGCTGAACCCTTCAGCTCCAGGTCGGGGGTGGTGGTCGAATGGCCCGGCGCCTCTTCCGGGTGGGCAGTACAGGCAGGCGTCGTGCGGTCTCGCGGTTTCTGCGAATGCAGCTCTCGCGCAGGCTCACGGCCTACAGCGTGCTGATTCTTGTCGTGCTGCACGGCGCGAATGCGATCCTCATCGCCAAGCTCGTCGAATCGGCGGGGACCATCGCGGCAGAGGCCATGCGGGCGCGTGCGACCCTCTTGGCCGAGCATGCCAGCCGCTCGATCGGCGGCATCGACCTCGCGCTCGCAGAGATTGCGTCCAAGGAAGCCGCCGATCCCGATCTGGGACGGAAATCGGTGCCGCTGCACATGCTTCTCCATGAGACGGCGGCGCGCCTCCCGCAGGTGAAGGCGATTGTCATCGACGATCTGAACGGCGTCATGATCCAGGACTCGCGCCATTACCCGGCGAAGCGCTTTTCCTACGCCAATTATCCCGCTTTTTCCGAGCAGAAGAAATGGCGCGGCGTCGGCCTCTACATCAGCGCGCCGACGCTCTCACAGGTCGACGGCCGTCCGTATTTCGTGGTGAGCCGTCCCATTCTCGACAGCGACGGCGATCTCCGCGCGGTCGTCGTGATGGTCGCCGACCCGACCTACTTCATGAGTTTCTACGGGCAGAACGCCGGGATCGGCATGGCGGCGCTGGCGAAAGATGACGGCGCGGTGCTGGCCGCAGTGGTGCCTACGGAGCGTCGTCAGGCCCTCATCGGCATGGATGTGCAGCGGTTTCTGAACCTCAACCCGGGCTTCATGTCGGTTGTCCAGCCGGTGTCAGGATTGCCCCTGAAGATCGTCGTCACCACACCGCCGGTCTGGATGCAGCCCTTCTTCCGCACCTATGCGGAAGCCGATCTGCTGTTCATGGCGATGATCACGCTGTTGGTGGCGTTGGGCACGGTGAAGCTGGCGCGCGAGGCGAATGCGCGCGAGCGCGCAGCGGAAGCCGAGCGCGTCGCCAGGGAGCGCGCGGAGGCGGCGGACCGCGCCAAGAGCGCGTTCCTGGCGACGATGAGCCACGAGCTGCGCACGCCGTTGAACGCCGTCATCGGCTTCGCCGAGCTCATCGACCAGGAAGCCTTCGGGCCGGTAACGGCGCGCTACAAGGAATATGGCGGCCTCATCGTCAAGAGCGGTCGCCACCTGCTGAAGATCATCAACGACATTCTCGACCTTGCGAAGCTGCAATCCGGCAAGACGGAGCTGACGCTCGAGCCCGTGGACCCGGCGCTCAGCATCCACGACGCGGCGACACTGCTGGCGAACCGGGCGGCGGAGAAAGGCGTGCTGCTCCAGCACGAGCCGGATGCCAAGCTCCCGTCGATCGCCGCGGACAGCACGCGGCTGCATCAAGTGCTGATCAACCTGCTCTCCAACGCCATCAAATTCACGCCCTCCGGCGGGACGGTCGCGGTGCGCGCCTGGCGCACCTCCGCCGGCGTCGTCATCGAGGTCGCCGATACCGGCATCGGCATCGCGCCCGAGGATCTCCCCAAAGCGCTCGAGCCTTTCGGACAGGTGGAGAACGCCATTACCCGCAGCTATGAGGGCACCGGTCTCGGCCTGCCGCTGGCGAAGAACCTCGTGGAGCTGCACGGCGGCAGCTTCGAGATCGCCAGCGAGGTCGGGCGCGGGACGGCGGTGCGCATCACCTTTCCCTTCAATAACGCAACGCCGCCGCGTCTCACGCCCGCCGCCGTGCGGTCGAAAGCGCGGAATGTCGCATGAGTCGTCGCGCGCGACACTCGATCCTGGCGGCCGCCCTGATCAGCGGCTGCTTCGCCCTGGGGTCGGCAGCGGCGCTCGCCGGCAACCGTTCGGCCACACCGATCGACATCGCCGTCATCGGTCCTTACACCGGCGGCTCGGCCGATATGGGCATCAGCATGCGTCAGGGTGTCGAGCTGGCGACGGACGCGATCAATCGCGCGGGCGGCATTCTCGGCCGCCCGATCGTGCTGATCGAGCGCGACGACGAGGCGCATAACGAGCGCGGGACGCGCATCGCGCG
>JASHUO010000215.1 GCA_030039975.1 Alphaproteobacteria bacterium | reverse complement strand
GTTGAGGGATCACGCCAGCGCGGTGCGACTTCCACTTTCGGCTGCTCGCTCGATCGCGGCGATGACGCGATGCACGGCGACAGCATCTTCGAAGCTCGGCGCTGAGCGGGTGCCCTCGTGCAGATCCCGGTTCATCCTGGCATAAAGGCGGGACGTTCCCCGGCTCCACGTCCTCAGGCACCTGATTGCCGTGCGGGCCGGTGTCGGTGTGGCCGGCTTGCCCTGCCTTCTCGGGGACAGAGACCACGATTTCGTCCGCATCGACGACGGCGCTCCATCCTTCGCACGCGACATCTGGCTCTTGGTTCATCGCGACCTGCGCAGAAACCCTGCGGTACGTGCCGTGATGGATTTCGCGGCCGCCGTCGTTTCCGAGGATCGAGATCTATCGATCCGATAGGCCCGATTTAGAGTCGCGAGACGCGTCAGAACACGTCGATCGTCGGGAAACGAGGCTCTCCCGTGATGCAGTCCCAGAGGTATATCGCGAGGCCGACATCGCCGGTCCAAAGCGAATACCGTCCGCGGCCGACGGCGACCTGGGCGCCGCGATACTGGAGCAGGGCCGTCATCGCGAATTGGCGTGCACGGTCGAGCCAGATCGGATCATGTGTGCGGCGGAAGAGCTTGAGGAAGGCATAGCCATTCCCGCCCGTGCCGTGGCAAAGGTTCGAGCCCTTGGTAAGCGGTCCGGCGGTCCAGGCGAAGCGGCCAGCATCCAAAAGAAGTGCGTCGAATTCAGGGGTAGCGAAGGGCGCGTCCGCAAATGTCGTCACCATGCCGGGCGCGCCGTGACAGTGCTGACACAAGCTTGGCGGCGTCTCGCGCTTGCTTTTCGCGCCCCAAGTCGTCCCAATCTCAGACCGCCACGCATTCGCTGCGAGGGTCTTGGGCACAAACTCGGTCACCTGCGCTTGCTGCGTCGGCGTCAACCAATCCCATCCGCGCAACAACGGAATGAGGTTGCCAGCGAAGCCGTGAACCGGCCCGAGCCAGCGGTCTTTGGTACCGTAAAGATCCTGTGTCCAAAGTGGACCTTGCGGCGTGTCCTCGAGATCGGCGAGCAGCCGGGCCGCCTGCCTTTCGAACAGTCGGCGCCATCGCGGCTCCTCGGTCATCTCGGCCATGTGGATTGCTGCCAGCATGGACCCGGGCATGCCCCACATCAGCTCGCGGATGGGCAGTCCGATATTTGCGTCTGCGCGCGCCTGCACCAAATCGGCCAGGCTCGACGTGGGAGCGAGGCGCATGGCCAGAAGTGCGGCACCCATGTCGCCAAAAAGCAGCGAGCCATGTTTCGCGTAATCGGCCGGCGAATTGCTTTGGAACTGCGCGATCGTCCGCTCCAGGAGCTTTGGCAGCACAGAGCGAAAATCTTCGACGGCACGGGCCGCGCCGATGCGATGCAAATAGTCGAGCGCCCAGATAACGCCGGCCGCGCCATAGTAGAAACTGGGATTACCGTCTCGGACCCCATCGTCGCTAGGGTGACCCGGCCAAAACGTGTCGGGATGGAAATGAGCGATGGCATCGGCAACAATTTCTTCGATCGCGGCCCGGACAGCCAACTCATTCCAGACGTCAGGTGTAAGCGCACGATGTCGACCGAGGACAATCATGACCCGAGGCTCCGCCGGACGCAGCCCATCCTTGGACTTCAGGCTAGGAAGGCGAGGAAAGTAAGCATCGAACGACGGGACGCAATCTATCCAACACTGTCATACGCGGCAAACCATCCGGGCCATTCGACGCCCGGCCGGCATTGGCACAGACCGATGATCGGTGACTGCTCCGCATCCGCTTTGCGGGCAGTACGCGCCGCGATGGATTTCGTGGCGGACGTCGTTTCCGAGCATCGAGAGGTATCGATCCGACAGACCCGATTTGGAGGCGCGAGACGCCATGCTGTTGATCGATCGAGACATCGTGATCGCGCGACCGACTATTCCTCCGGAGGCGCGATCCAAACTGCCATTGACGACTGTATCGTGCGACATCATAACTTCTTTTTATGAGCGGCCTTTATCTCCCAACCGCGAACCGGCGCCGTCGCTGCAATCTTGCGGCGGCTATTGCGGCTGCGTGCAGAGAGGCGCCTTTGTCAGTGATGATCGTTCCCTGAGGCGATCCGCCCGCACCGGCCTTAGCCCGCACCTCAAACCCTCGCGATCTCCTAGTTTCGGGGGTTTTTCTCTGCCCTTCTCTCAGGAACGACTATGCAAAACCAGCCTTCAGAGCCGAAAAGCGCAACCTCCCAACATCCCCTGACGGACCCGATCCGTACGGGGCTCCGTCGTGCGACACCGCCTGACGCCGCAGCTGTTCGCGATCTTACGCGGGCGGCTTACGCCAAATGGGTGCCGGTCCTCGGTCGCGAACCGTTGCCGATGACCGCCGACTACGAGGCAGCTGTCCGTGACCACATCGTGGACATGCTGCATCTGGATGGGAAATTGGCAGCGCTGATCGAAATGCATCCTCAGCCCGATCACCTGCTCATTGTGAACATTGCGGTGTCGCCCGCCTATCAGGGCCGTGGATATGGCCGCACCCTCCTCGTTCACGCGGAAGAACTCGCGCTTTCGCTCGGGCTGCGAGAGTTGCGCCTCTACACGAGTGTCCACTTAACCGAGAACGTAAAGCTCTATGAGCGGGTGGGCTACAAGGTGGACCGCAAGGAAGAGGCCTCTTCGCACCTCGGTGTCTTCGTTTACATGAGCAAGCGTCTTCTCTGACCGCCTCGTGAACGCCACTGGTCTGGGCGAGCGGAACTGAATTTCCGCTCCCCTGGATCGCCGACCGAGGATCAGCGATGGCTGCGCACCCGCGCGACCGCGTCGCGCCAGCCGGCATAGCCGGCCTCGCGCGCGGCTGCGTCGGAGCGCGGCTCGAAGAGCGCATCGCGCTGCCAGTTGCGGGCGAGGGCTTCGAGCGAGGGGTAGAAGCCGGCGCCGAGCCCGGCGAGCGCCGCGGCGCCGAGCACCGTGGTCTCGGCAAAGCGCGGCCGCTCGACCGGGAGGCCGAGCGTGTCGGCGAGGCATTGCGCGAACCAGTTGTTGGCGACCATGCCGCCATCGACGCGCAGGCTCGCCGGCGCGGCGCCGTCGGCGCGCATCGCCTCGAGGAGATCGCGCGTCTGATAGCAGGCAGCTTCGAGCGTCGCGCGGATCAGCTCCGCCCGGCCGACATCGCGGGTGAGGCCGAAGATGGCGCCGCGCGCCTCGGCGTCCCAATAGGGCGCGCCGAGCCCGGTGAAGGCGGGGACGACATAGACCCGCCGCGCCGGGTCGGCGGCCTCGGCGAGCGCTTCGGTCTCGTCGGCGCGTTGGATCAGCTTGAGCCCGTCGCGCAGCCACTGCACCGCGGCGCCAGCAACGAAGATCGAGCCTTCGAGGGCATAGGTGGGCTGGCCCTCGAGCCGGTAGGCAAGGGTGGTGAGCAGGCGATGGTGCGAGGCGACCGGCGCGGCGCCGGTGTTGAGCACGGCGAAGCAGCCCGTGCCATAGGTGGATTTGATCATGCCGGGCGAGAAGCAGGCCTGGCCGATGGTCGCCGCTTGCTGGTCGCCCGCCATGCCGGCGATGGCGATCGGCGCGCCGAAGCTCTCGCTTTGGCTGCCGCCGAAGCGGCCGGCATTGTCGCGCACTTCGGGCAGCAGCGCGCGCGGCACGCGGAACAGCGCGAGCAGCTCGTCATCCCAGTCCTGGCGGTGGATGTCGAAGAGCAGGGTGCGCGCGGCGTTGGTGGCGTCGGTGGCATGGACGGTGCCGCCGCTGAGGCGCCACAGCAGGAAGCTGTCGATGGTGCCGAAGGCGAGCTGGCCGCGCTCGGCGGCGGCGCGCGCGCCGGCGATATGGTCGAGCAGCCACGCGATCTTGGTGGCGGAGAAATAGGGATCGATGACGAGGCCAGTGCGCTCGCGCACCAGCTCGCCATGGCCCGCGGCCACCAGCTCGGCGCAGCGCGCCGCCGTTCGCCGGTCCTGCCACACGATGGCGCGTGCGATCGGCCGGCCGGTGCTGCGCTCCCACACCACCGTCGTCTCGCGCTGATTGGTGATGCCGATGGCGGCGATGTCGCGGGCGGCGAGGCGCCGCTCGGCCAGCACCGCGCGGGCAGTGGCGAGCGTCGCCTGCCAGATCTCCTCGGCATCGTGCTCGACCCATCCCGGCTGCGGATAGTGCTGTAGGAGCTCCTGTTGCGCCTGGGCGCGCGGCTGGCCGTCGGCGTCGAACAGCACCGCCCGCGTGCTGGTGGTTCCCTGATCGATGGCCAGGACGTAAGCGGGGCGCGCAGCGGCCACAGCCTTGCCCCGGCTCAGTCGGTGAAGCGGCCGAGCCGCACCGCCGTCTGGCCGCGCAACAGGCGGCGCGACGGCATGATCAGGACGCAATCATCGTAGGGCGTGCGGATCTCGCGGCCGCCGTCACGGGCGATGACCGTGCCGGCGCGACGGACGATCTCCAAGCCGCGATAGGCCTCAGCGAACTCGAACTGTTCGCTGGCGATGGTGACGGCGTCGGTGACGGTGATGACGCGCTGCGGCGGCGCGGCCGCTGCCAGGATCGATGCGGCCTCGGCCGAGGGCAGGATCCCGGACGCGGCGAGAAAGCGGCGGGTGGTGTCGAGCGCGACGACGGCCGCACGCTGTTCCCAGTGCTGACCGCATTCGACGAGCAGCGCGGCGGCCGGCGAACGTTCATCGGCGAAGGCGCCGTAGTCGCGCATGCGCGGCCCCGCCGCATGGCCGGCGTCGCGCACGACGAATTCCGGTACGCCGACGCGGCGGGCGAGAAGCAGGCATTTGTCGGTCAGACCCGCCAGCATCAGCGGCGCCGTCGCCTGCTGCATCGAGTGGATGTCGAGGAGGAGGTCGGCGGCGGCGACGAGCGGGCGCAGGGCGCGGGCGCGCTGGAGCTCGGCGCTCTGCCGGTCGCCCTCGAGGGTGCTCGGGTTCCAGAGCCGATTGAAATCCTCGTCGACGAAGCGCGATGCTGTCGGATTGGCGGGATCGAAGGTCAGATAGGCGGCGACATTGGCGAAGCTCAAGGTGAGCTTGCCCGCGACCGGGCGCACGCCGTCACGGAACAGCCGGTCGAGCACGATCGCGCCGCAGATCTCGTTGCCATGGGTGAGCGCGTTGACCACCACATGCGGCCCGGCGCGGCCGCTGTCGAAGGTGGTGACGTAGGGGATGCCGGTGTTGCCGGCGGCGTAAGGCGAGAGATCCGGCGGGCTGAGCTCGATCGTGTAACGGTCGTCCGGCATTGTCCTAATGCGCGAGATGGTCGACCAGCCGGCGCATGAAGCTCTCGCACTGACGGATCTGGTCGAGGGCAACGTATTCATTCGGCTTGTGCGCCACGTCAATGGAGCCGGGGCCGCAGATCACGGTCGGGATTTCGGCGTCCTGGTAAAGGCCTGCCTCGGCGCAGAAGCTGACCTTGCCGACCGCATTGGCGCCGGTGAGCGAGCGCATGAGCTGCACCAGCGGATGATCGGGCGCGATGTCGAGGCCGGTGACGGCGTTGCGCTGGTCGAAGGCGATGCCGGTCGCCGGGCTCACCTTGTGCATTTCCGGCAGCAGCACCGTCTCGGCATAGCGCTTCACCTCGGCGAGGAGGAGGTCGGCGTCGTCGGCCGGGATGTTGCGGAATTCGAAATCGAAGCTGCATTCGCGCGGCACGATATTGAGCGCCGTGCCGCCATGGATGACGCCGGTATGGACGGTGGTGTAGGGCGGCGAGAAGCCGGCATCGAACGGCCCTTCATCACGTTTGCGGCGCGCCATTTGCTTGAGGAAGGCGACGATCTCCGCCGCCGCCTCGACGGCATTGACGCCCTCATGCGCCAGCGCCGAATGGGATTCGAGGCCGTGGACGTGGCAGCGCAGGCTGCGCTTGCCCTTATGCGCGATCACCGGCCGCATCAGCGTCGGCTCGCCGACGATGCAGGCCATCGGGCGGATCGGGCGCTGTTTCAGCGCCGCGATGAGCGGGCGGACGCCGACGCAGCCGACCTCCTCGTCATAGGTGAAGGCGAGGTGGAGCGGGGTGGTGAGGCGCCGCGCGACGAACTCTGGCACCAGCGCCAGCGCCACGGCGATGAAGCTCTTCATGTCGGAAGTGCCGCGGCCGAAGAGACAGCCGTCTTTCTCCGTGACTTTGAAGGGCTCGCTCGCCCAAGCCTGGCCGTCGACGGGCACGACATCGGTGTGACCGGAGAGCAGGATGCCGCCTTTATCGGCGGGGCCGATGGTGGCGTAGAGATTGGCCTTGCGCCGCTCGTTGTCGTAGACGAGCTCGGAGCCGACGCCGCAGCCCTCGAGATAGTCCTGCACGAAGCCGATGAGATCGAGGTTCGACTCGCGGCTTGTCGTATCGAAAGCGACGAGACGCTCGATCAGGTCGCGGCTGGAAAGGGTGGCTCCGGGCACGGTTTTTCCTTTGGTTCCCATCACTATGCCGAACGGCGGGGGGCGGCGCCAGGGGGCGGGGCCACCGCCTTCCGCAAAGGCGCCGAGGTCTCCCGTGCGTGACGCTCGCATCTCCGATGCGAGCGACCCCCCTCCCTAACCCTCCCCCTCAAGGGGGGAGGGGATTTAAGGAGGCCCGGCGCTACGGAAGGCGGTCAGGACAGGAACTGTTCTTTCAGCACCCGCTCTTCGAGATTGTGCTCGGGATCGAAGAGCATGGTGAGCGCGAGCTCGCGGTTCTCATGCACGACCACGGTCAGCACGTCGCGTACCTCGGTGAAGTCGGCGACGGCGCTCACCGGGCGCTTTTCCGCCTCGAGGATATCGAAGCGCACTTGCGCGGCATGCGGCAGCAAGGCGCCGCGCCAGCGGCGCGGGCGGAAGGCGCTGATCGGCGTCAAGGCCAGCACGCCGGCGCCGAGCGGGATGATCGGCCCGTGCGCCGAGAAATTGTAAGCGGTGCTGCCGACCGGCGTCGAGACGAGGATGCCGTCGGCGCTGAGCTCGTCGACGCGGACGACGCCGTCGATGGTGATTCTGAGCTTGGCGGTCTGGCGCGTTTCGCGCAACAGCGAGACTTCGTTGAAGGCGAGCGCCCTGTGCTCGCTGCCCGCCACATCGATGACGCGCATGGCGAGCGGATGGATGCGGACCGGCGCGGCGCGCGCGAGGCGCTCGCGCAAGCCGGCGGCCTCATAGTTGTTCATGAGGAAGCCGACCGTGCCGCGATGCATGCCATAGATCGGCACGCCGCGCTGGAGATAGCGGTGGAGCGTCTCGAGCATGAAGCCGTCGCCGCCGAGCGCAACGATCACGTCGGCCGTCTCCGGCGCCGCCTTGCCGTAGCGGCTTTCCAGCTCGGCCAGCGCTTCTTGTGCGGCGGGCGCCTCGCTGGCGACGAAGGCGATGCTGCCGAGCTTGCTCACGGGGGGAGGCCTTGAGGCGAGAGGTTGCGGAAGGGGCGGGGCCGCGGCGCTCAACCGCCGGTGACGCTCATATGCCGGCCGACGGACGGACCGAGGTGGCGGCGGTCGATCACGAAATCATGGCCCTTGGGCTTACGCGCGATGGCGGCGTGGATCGCGCGCTCGAGCGGCTCGTCGCTCGCGGAGAGGCGCAGCGGCGCCCGCAAATCGGCGGCATCCTCCTGGCCCAGGCACATATAAAGCGTGCCGGTGCAGGTGACGCGCACGCGATTGCAGCTCTCGCAGAAATTATGGGTGAGCGGCGTGATCATGCCGAGCCGGCCCCCGGTCTCGCGCACGACGTAGTAACGCGCCGGTCCGCCGGTGCGATAATCCGTCTCGTCGAGCGTCCAGCGCCGCTGCAGCGCGCCCCGCACCAGGGAGAGCGGGAGATACTGGTCGAGCCGCGCGTCGGCGCCGATCTCGCCCATCGGCATCACCTCGATGAAGGTGAGGTCGAAGCCCTGCTCGCCGCACCACTCGACCAGCCGGTCGAATTCGTCGTCATTGACGCCGCGCAGCGCCACCGTGTTGATCTTGACCTGGAGCCCGGCGCGCTGTGCCGCCGCGAGCCCATCCAGCACCTGGTCGAGCTTGCCCCAGCGGGTGATGGCGGTGAACTTCGCGGCATCGAGCGTGTCGAGCGAGACATTGACCCGCCGCACCCCGGCGGCCTTCAGCTCTTCGGCATAGCGGGCGAGCTGGCTGCCATTGGTGGTCAAGGTGAGCTCGTCGAGCGCGCCGCTTTCGAGGTGGCGGCCGAGCGCGCGGAACAGCGACAGGATGTTGCGCCGCACCAAGGGCTCGCCGCCGGTCAGGCGCAGCTTGCGCACGCCGAGGCGCACGAAGGCGCTGCACAGGCGGTCGAGCTCCTCCAGGGTGAGCACCTCGGATTTGGGCAGAAAGGTCATGTCTTCCGCCATGCAATAGACGCAGCGGAAGTCGCAGCGGTCGGTGACCGAGACGCGCAAATAGCTTATGTGCCGGCCAAAGGGATCGATCATGCCCTTGTTATGGGGACCCGCTGTCAGGTCCTCAAGCCTCCTTGCCGCTCGCCTATAGCATAATACGGCGCGGGCGGAAGTCGCGCTGTTTTGCGCGGGCGCGGCCTAGGCGCCGGGGCACCCGCATCGACAGATCGCTGAACCAAGCATCACGCGCGTCTCCCCGAGGGCGGGCGCCGCTGCCAGGGCGCGTTACTTGTAAAATCCGGCGCAGACGATGTAATCGCCGACCCGCTCGATGTAAGACGATTTCTGCTCGATCTTGTGATTGACCGGGTTGGGCCAGTTGTAATCGACCCAACCATTGC
>JASHUO010000214.1 GCA_030039975.1 Alphaproteobacteria bacterium | reverse complement strand
GCCGCATCGTCGGCCGGCTCAACCGGGTGAAGCGGCCGAGCCTCGACATCGCCGAGGCGGTCGAGCCGCTCTACGACCCCGCCGAGATCTACGGCGTGGTGCCGAGCGATACGCGCAAGCCCTATGATGTGCGCGAGGTCATCGCCCGCCTCGTCGATGGCAGCGAGCTCGACGAGTTCAAGCAGCTCTACGGCCAGACCCTGGTGACCGGCTTTGCGCGCATCTGGGGCTATCCCGTCGGCATTGTCGCCAATAACGGCATCCTGTTCTCGGAGAGTGCGCTCAAAGGCGCGCATTTCATCGAGCTCTGCGCCCAGCGCGGCATCCCGCTGGTCTTCCTGCAGAACATCACCGGCTTCATGGTCGGACGCAAATACGAAGCCGGCGGCATCGCCAAGGACGGCGCCAAGATGGTGACCGCGGTCGCTTGTGCCGAGGTGCCGAAATTCACCCTCATCATCGGCGGCAGCTTCGGCGCCGGCAATTACGGCATGTGCGGCCGCGCCTATGGCCCGCGCTTCCTCTGGATGTGGCCCAATGCGCGCATCTCGGTGATGGGCGGCGAGCAGGCGGCCTCGGTGTTGGCGACGGTCAGGCGCGACAACATCGAGGCGCGCGGCGGCAGCTGGAGCGCCGAGGAAGAGGCGGCGTTCAAGGCGCCGATCCTGGCGCAATACGAGCATCAGGGGCATCCCTATTACGCCAGCGCACGGCTTTGGGATGACGGCGTGATCGACCCGGCCGCGACGCGCCGCGTGCTCGCGCTGGCGATCTCGGCGAGCCTCAACGCGCCGATCAAGAAAACCGATTTCGGCGTTTTCCGGATGTGAGGCGATGAGCGAGCCCAGTATCCTTGTCAGCACCGATGCGCGCGGCGTTGCCACGGTGACGCTGAACCGGCCGACGATCCACAACGCGTTCGATGATCGGCTCATCGCCGAGCTCACCGGCGCCTTGCGCCACCTCGACGCCGATACCGCGATCCGCGTCGTCGTTCTCACCGGCAGCGGCCAGAGCTTCTCCGCCGGTGGCGATCTTCACTGGATGGGCCGCATGGCGGGCTACAGCGATGCCGAGAACCTCGCCGACGCCATGGAGCTGGCGGAGCTGCTGCGCAGCCTCAACGAGCTGGGCAAGCCGACGGTAGCGCGCGTCAACGGCGCCGCTTATGCCGGCGGGCTCGGTCTCGTCTGCTGCTGCGATGTCGCGGTCGCCGCGACCGAAGCGGTGTTCTGCGTTTCGGAGGTGCGCCTCGGCTTGGTGCCGGCGACGATCAGTCCCTATGTCGTGGCGGCGATCGGCGCGCGCGCGGCGCGGCGCTATTTCCTCACCGCCGAGCGCTTCTCGGCCGCCGAAGCGCAGCGTCTGGGGCTGGTGCATGAGGTGGCGCCGCTCGCCGGGCTCGAGGCGGCGACCGACCGCATCGTCGGCGCGCTGCTCGACGGCGCGACCGGTGCCCAGGCGCGCTCCAAGCGCCTCGTCGCCGAGGTGCAGGACCGGCCGGTGACCGAAACGCTGATGGCGCTCACTGCGCGCGCCATCGCCGATGCGCGCGCTTCCACCGAAGCGCGCGAAGGGCTTGCCGCTTTCTTCGACAAGCGCAAGCCCGGCTGGAAGCGCTGATCCGCGCCATGTTCGGCAAGGTCCTCATTGCCAATCGCGGCGAGATCGCCTGCCGGATCATGCGCACGGCGCGGCGCCTCGGCATCCGCACCGTCGCCGTCTATTCCGAGGCCGATGCCGGCGCGCTGCATGTGGCGGAAGCGGACGAGGCCTGGCCGATCGGCCCGGCACCGGCGCGCGAAAGCTATCTCGGCATCGAGCGGCTCATCGATGCGGCGCAGCGCTCGGGCGCCGATTGCGTCCATCCCGGCTACGGCTTTCTCTCGGAGAATGCCGCCTTCGCCGAAGCTTGCGACAAAGCCGGCATCTCCTTCATCGGCCCGCCGCCAACGGCGATCCGCGCCATGGGCTCGAAGGCGGCGGCGAAGGCGCTGATGGAGCGGGCAGGCGTGCCGCTGGTGCCGGGCTATCATGGCGAGCAGCAGGATGAGCGGCATCTGGTGCAAGCTGCCAATCATCTCGGTTATCCCCTGCTGATCAAGGCGTCGGCCGGCGGCGGCGGCAAAGGCATGCGCGTCGTCGAGCGCGCCGACAAATTCGCGGCGTCGCTCGCTTCGGCCAAGCGCGAAGCGAAATCGGCCTTTGGCGATGATCGCGTGCTGCTCGAGAAATATCTGACGCGGCCGCGCCATATCGAGATGCAGATCTTCGCCGATCGCCAAGGCAACACGCTGCATCTCTTCGAGCGCGACTGCTCGATCCAGCGCCGGCACCAGAAGGTCGCCGAAGAGGCGCCGGCGCCGGGGATGACCCTCGAGCGGCGCCGCGCCATGGGCGAGGCGGCGATCGCCGCGGCGCGGGCGGTGGGCTATGTCGGTGCCGGCACGATCGAGTTCATCGCCGAAGGCGACGCCTTCTACTTCATGGAGATGAACACGCGGCTGCAGGTCGAGCACCCCGTTACCGAAGCGATCACCGGCCTCGATCTCGTCGACTGGCAGTTCCGCGTCGCCGCCGGCGAACGCCTGCCCTTCCGGCAATCCGACATCGCCCTTAGCGGCCATGCCGTCGAGGTGCGGCTCTATGCCGAGGATCCAGCGCGCAATTTCCTGCCCGTGACCGGAAAGCTGCAGCGGCTCGTGGCGCCCGCCGCTGCGGGGCTGCGCATCGATACCGGCGTGCGCGAGGGCGATACCGTCGGCGTCCACTACGACCCGATGATCGCCAAGGTGATCGCCTGGGGCGATGACCGCGCCACGGCGCTGCGCCGCCTTGCGGCCGGCCTTGCCAAGTACCGCATCGCCGGCCTCACCACCAACCGCGACTTTCTCCTGCGTTTGGTGCAGCATCCGGCTTTCGCGGCGGGCGGGGTCGATACCGGCTTTATCGAGCGCCATCGCGCCGCGCTCCTCCCGCCGCCGGCGCCGGCGCCGCGTCTGGCGCTCGCCGCGGCGAGCCTGGCGCTGTTGCAGGAGCAGGCGGCAGCGGCGCGAAGCGAAGCGGCGCGCTCCGGCGATCCGCACTCGCCCTGGCATCGCCGGGATTTCTGGCGGCTGGCCGGCGACACCTATCATGATATCAGCTGGGCGGATGGCGAGACGCAGCGCAGGGTCAGGGCGCATTGGCGCGGCGAGCGCTATCGCCTCGACATCGATGGCGAGGCGAGCGAGGCCGCGGCGCGGGCTTTGGTCGACGGGGCGTTGGCGTTGGAACTCGATGGCAGGCGCAGCGATGTGACCGTGCTGCGCCAGGGCAGCGAGTTCTGGGTGGTGACCGATGACGGCACTTGGCGGCTTGCCTATATCGATCCCCTGGCGCCGAAGCTGGCGG
>JASHUO010000213.1 GCA_030039975.1 Alphaproteobacteria bacterium | reverse complement strand
GTCTGGTATGGCGGGCAGGAGCAGGATCCGACGCAGGTGGCAACCACGGCCCTCACCTTTTCCAATGCGCTCCGCACCTTCTACAGCTTTATCTACCGTCCGACGCTGGAGACCGAGCGCGAAGTCGCCCACGAAACCAATGGCCGGCCCTATTTCATCAAGCGCCTCGTCTTCAGCCACGACGTCGCGCCGATCTTCGGGCCCTATCTTTTCGCTCCGCTGGAGCGGCTTACCGTCGCACTTGCGACCAGACTGCGCATCGTTCAATCGGGGCACCTCAACTTCTATCTAGCGCTGATCGGTGCCTTGCTCGTTCTGATACTTTTCATCGCTCTGTTTTGAAGTGTTCGCCCCGCGCACGATGGGCCGGGTTGCGGCCTCCGAAGCGCCCATGTACACGTTAAAGAAACGCGATATTATTTTCCCGCTTGCGACGTGAGCTACGCACCGCTGCTTGGATCTCGCTGCTGTGATCGACTGACCTCGTTCTCGATCGGAGAAGGAGTCGCGCGATGCCGCAATCCTCCATCTTGGTTATCGAGGATCACGCCGCCACTCGCGAAGCTCTGGTGCGCATGCTTCGCGCTCAAGACTACAGCGCCGACGGGGTTGCGACCTCGCTCGAGTGCCTCAAGCTTCTGGATGAAGGCGCCGAGTTTGATCTGCTGATCATCGATCTCGTCATGCCATCATTGAGCGGCTTCTTGCTCGGGCGAATGGCCCGGCAACGGCGCCCCGGCCAACATCTTCTCTATATCAGCGGCTATCGTGATGCGCTTTCTGAAGCGGAGCTTGATCTCGCAGGCGCACCCGTGCTTGCCAAGCCGATGCGCATGTCGGAGTTCATCGAGCATGTTCGACGCGCGCTCGA
Organism: Alphaproteobacteria bacterium; assembly: GCA_030039975.1. Lineage (GTDB taxonomy): Bacteria > Pseudomonadota > Alphaproteobacteria > ATCC43930 > CGMCC-115725 > DAHUYF01. The sequence goes on along the minus strand of JASHUO010000213.1, from coordinate 7,917 downwards.
GCCTTGAACGACGGTAAGCGCACGGCAACGGCGACCAAAAAATTGATTTTGAATAACCGTTTGGTGTGACCCCTGATCGGTATAACATGGGATTTGGCAATCAATGCTGGGCGCGGGGGGCCACCGCAATGAGGATCTTCCCAGCACGCAATGGTGTTGCAACTGCGCTGTCAGCGGCGACAGCGGCACGTGCCGTCTTTTCACTCGCGGCGACCGCATCGCTTTTTCATTGGGTCGTGGCGCTGCCGATCAGCGTGAGGCGGGTGTTGCCGCCGGGCGGCGAGATGGTGACAGCGCTGGTCGTGGGTGTCGCCTACTACGCCGGCGCCGAGCTCGCATTTTGGGTAGGCACGTTGTCCTACTTCTTCGCCCCGCTGTGGCCGCCCAACATGATCCTGTTCTGCGCGCTGCTTCGAGCGCCCTATCGCGCGTGGTGGCTCTACCTCGCCGCCGTCTTGCCGGCGCATATCGCCGCAGAGACGGGGGTGGGCATGCAGATGGCGCCTTTACTGGGTGCGTTCGTGTGCAACGTCGCGCTGGCGTTATGTTCGGCCGCGGCGCTTCGTCGCCTCTCGGACGGCCCACCCTGGTTAGACACCCTTGCGAAAGCCTGGATTTTCATCCTCGTCGTGGCAGTTGCCGCGCCGACGCTCATCGGATGTGGCATAGCCGCGTTGGGGTGGCTAAGCCATAATCTCGTCGGCGGCGGCAAGTTCGCCACACGATGGGCCATTGCCAATGTCCTTGGCGGTATCGCTCTGGCGCCAATCTTCGTCACCTGGGTCGGTGAGGGTCTGGCGTGGCTGACCCAGATCAGCGCGTGGCGTGCGCTCGAAGCCGCCGTGCTGACCATCGCCCTGGCCGTAAGTGCTTATGTCGGCTTCCCGGCGGCCGCCGCGGAATATCCCGTCTTGGCCTCTATGCCGATCCCGCTCATGCTTTGGGCCGCCGTCCGCTTTGGGCCTCGGGGCGCCAGCGGCGCCATCTTGATGGTGTCGATCATGGCGCTCGCCGGCGCCATCGAGGGCCGCGCCCCGTTCGCGGCTGCCTCGCCCGAGCACACCATCCTCTCGCTGCAGATGTTCCTGGCGGTTCTCTCGGCCCCCTTCCTGGTGCTAGCCGCGGTGGTCATGGAAAGGCGACACGCGACAGCCAAGGCGACGCTGGCGCATGAGGAGTTGCAGTCCATCTTGGACAACACACCGGCGGGCGTCTGCGTCAGGGATCTGCAGGGTCGCCCCCTCCTCGTCAATCTCAGCGCGCGCAACGCGCTCGCCCACCTGCGCGGCACCGCCGGAGAAACCGCCTATGACCGCTTCCCGCCCGAGATCGCCGCATCCTGGCGGGACGAGGACCAAACGGTCATCGCGAACGGAAAGCCGATGGTGAAGGAGGAGCGGAGGGATGTGGGGGGTGACGACCGGCTCTTTCTGAAGCACAAGTTTCCGCTCAGGGACCGCGGCGAGGACATTTATGCCGTATGCACCGTGTCGACGGACGTTACCGAGCTCGATCGCGCGAAGCACGAAGTGCAGGATCTGAGCGCCCGCCTGCTGAGTGCCCAGGATGAGGAGCGCCGGCGCATCGCGCGGGAGCTGCACGACGGAACCGTGCAAACCCTGACGGCGGTCACTCTAAACCTCAGTCGCCTCATCGGCGCAAATCCCAAGGATCACCGCACGATCGAGGAATCGATCGGACTCCTGGAAGAAGCTCATTCCGAACTCCGCACCCTTTCCTATCTGCTCCACCCGCCCGCGCTGGACGAATTTGGCTTGGTGCCGGCGCTGAGAGTGTATGTCGATGGATTCACCAAGCGCACCGGAATCGATGTGACGTTGCGTGTGTCTCCGCAAGTAGGACGCATGGAAGCTGACATCGAGATGGCATTATTTCGCATTGTTCAGGAGAGCCTCAGCAATGTGCACCGCCACTCCGGTGCAAAGAGCGCCGAAATTCGTATCGAACAAGGACTCACCGAACTGGTGCTGAGCATCTCGGATGACGGCCAGGGTATCGTCAGCAAAGCCTCGGCCGGCGAGGGCGCTCGCACACATGTATTGGGCGTGGGAATCGCGGGAATGAATGCCCGTCTCAACCAACTCGGTGGACGGCTCCATGTCCAGTCGGAGTCCAGCGGCACGACGGTAATCGCCGTTGTGCCGCATGCTGGTGGCAATGGCGTAGCATCGGCCGAGCTCATGAATTGAGTCTCGCGGTTGGCTGGGTGACTTATGGGCCATTCGCAAGAATGCGCACGACGCAGATACCGTTCGACGGCGAGCAGAGAAAGCGGTAGACGCTCTGATCGAGGCGCAGCGGACGATCGAGCAACTGCGGCGAACCTGCGCGAACTTCCCAAACCGTCGCCTGGCGCAGGCTCTGCGTAGAGCTGCCCTGGCAAGCTGGCATAGTAGCGACAAGCATGCCTGGGGAGCAGCCGTGAATGGTTCAAGCATAGCGCGGTCTGGATTTACGGTTCTCGTCGTGGAGGACAATGATCGCATCCGCAACTCCGAGGCCGAAGCGCTCGCCAGCTGCGGCTACGATGTGCTGACGGCCATAAACGCAGACGTCGCGTTACAGCTTTTGCCGCAGTCCCCGATCGATCTGGTGATCACGGATGTTCGTCTGCCCGGGGGTATGGATGGTATCGCCTTGTCCCGAGCGGTGAAAAAACACTGGCCCGATGTCAAAGTGATGATCGTTGGCGCCGACGTCGATCAATTCTCTTCGGAGGACCTCCACCCGATCGTGGACGATAGGCTGAAGAAGCCCTTCAAGCTGAGCGAACTGCAAGGTCGGGTGGCGAAGCTGTTGGACCCGAAGGGTGCTGCCAAGTGATCACGTCTTGCGGTTGGGATCGCGTCCGGGATCACCGCCGGCGGCGGCTACCGCCAGTCTCGCAAAGTAATGTATCCAGCCCTGCTCGTGCGCGGCGGCGGCCTCCGCATCCGGCAGGCCGCTATGGGTCAGGCGCAGCAGCGTCCCGCCGTCCCGCTCGATCAGGTCGATCTCGACCAGGCTCGACCCTGGCGGCGTCCTTTGGTGCCCGCCTTGCCAGCCGAAGCTGTAGGCGAGGCGGTGGACGGGTATGACCTCGGTGAAACGGCCTTCGGCGATGTGCTCGCCCGTGACATTGACGAGATAGAGACCGTCGAGATGCGGCTCCACGGTCGCCTCCGTGCCCATCCAGCGCAGAATCTTTGCCGGATCCGTAAGCAAGGCGAAGACGGTCGCCTGTGGTGCCGCGATCTGGACCTCACGCCGGACGATGAACGGATCAGCCATGCGAGGCCTCCATCGCAAGAGCGTAGCACCACGCACCGCTTCGACCGACGGTCTGAGACGAGCGAGGCGGCCGACTCTTTCTAGGGGAATCATATTCTCTTGCAAGGGCTGCGGCCCTATGATGCCGCCGATGCGGTTGCCCCCTGTCCTCGCCTGGTTCATCGACGAGGCCAGCGCCGTGCGTGGTGCCGACCATTTCCTCGCGACTCTCGGCGCGAAATTGATCGCCGAAGGCTTGCCGCTCGCTGGCGGTGCTCTGACATTGACGGCGGCTCATCCGATCATTGCCCGCCGTACCTGGTTGTGGCGGGCGGATTCCGGAGCGGTGATCGAGGCGCTGGGCTTCGGGTCAATGGGCTCGGCCGGATCGGCGAACGGTCCAGAACAGAGCAAAGTCGGCCGCGACTGGCTCGCCGGGCTCGGCACGGGGCTGGTACAGGAGGATGTTGCGGGCCGGTTAGCGAATAGCCCGGCTTCCGGTGGCCCGGTGCTCGCCTGGGCCGTCTCCCGGCGGCTGACCGAGCCCGAAGCCGAGCTGTTGCAACAGGCGGCGCGCTTTGCCGCGGCACCGCTTGCCGAGCTTCGCTCGCGCGCGACCTTGGCGGCGTTGCTTGAGGCCTATCTCGGCCGCCGCAGCGCCGCACAGGTGCTGGCGGGGCGGTCACGGCGCGAGACCGGCGAGACCATCCGCGCGGTCCTGCTCTTCGGTGATCTCCGCGGTTTCACCGAGTTGTCGGAGTCCCTCGCACCTGAGGCCGTCGTGGCGGCGTTGGACGCCTGGTTCGACCGCATCGCCGGCGCCGTTCACGCCTTTGGCGGCGAGGTGTTGAAATTCATCGGCGACGGCGTGCTGGCGATCTTCCCCATCGGCGAGCGGCCCCCTTCGGTCGCCTGCGATGCCGCGCTCAGCGCCGTCCGCGCGGCCCAGGCCGGCATGGCCCATCTCGACCAGGCGCGCCGCCGCCAGGGCCTGCCGTCCCTGCATTTCGGTCTGGCGCTCCATCTCGGCGACATGCTGTGGGGTAATGTCGGCACCGCCGACCGGCTGGACTTCACCGCGATCGGTCCTGCCGTCAACCTCGTCAGCCGGCTCGAAGGTCTGTGCCGTCCCCTCGGCCGCACGGTGCTGGTCAGCGGCGCGGTTGCGGCGGAGACGACAACGACATTGGTCCCGCTGGGCGAGCACCCCTTGCGCGGTATCGCTGCGCCCTGCGCGGTGTTCGCCCTGCACCCGGAATGAGCTTTACCATCCGGTCGGAGCCCGATCCGCCACGGGGGAGGAGAAGATGGTGCGTTCGCGGAACAGACTTGGTGGCGCAATCGCCCTCGGCCTTTTGATCGCTTTTACCGCTGCTCCCGCTGCACTGGCGCAGAAACCCGCCATCACAGAGCCGGAGGCGCAGGGGATCGCCAACGAAGCTTATCTCTATTTCTACCCGCTGCTGTCGATGGATCTGACGCGGAAGCAAGCAACGAACGTTGCGCCCGGCAAAGAGATCGGCAAGGCGCCTATGAACACCTTTGCCAGCTTTCCGGCATACCCATCCGCCGACGACAAACGCGTGGTGCGAATGAATTTCGACACGCTTTATTCCAGTGCGTGGCTCGACCTGACCTCGGGGCCGGTGGTCGTTTCGGCGCCGGACACGGCGGGCCGGTATTATCTCCTGCCGATGCTCGACATGTGGACCGACGTCTTTGCCTCGCCGGGTTGGCGAACGACGGGTACAGAGGCGGCCAATTTTCTAGTGACGCCGCCTGGATGGACCGGGACCGTCCCTCCGGGAATGACGCGCATCGAAGCGCCAACGCCCTTCGTCTGGATCATCGGGCGCACGCAGACGGATGGTCCGCAGGACTACGATGCGGTTCACAAGATCCAGGCGGGCTATAAAGTCACGCCCCTTTCGCAATGGGGGAGAGCGCCAAAGCCGGTGGCGGCGCGGATCGATCCGACCGTGGACATGAAAACACCGCCCAAGGTCCAGGTCGAGAGAATGCCGGCCGCACAATTTTTCGCCTACGCTGCCGAGCTTCTCAAGCTCATCCCGCCGCATCTCACCGATCAGCCGATGATCGCTCTGCTGAAGAAGATCGGTATCGAGCCGGGCAAGAGCTTTCAAATGGACAAGCTCGATCCCGACATCCGCGATGCCCTGTCCCGCGCCCCCGAGGAAGCACTGGATTTGATGGAGTGGAAGCTGAAGACGATGGGGCGCATCGCCAATGGCTGGCTTATGGACACCGACACGGTGGGCGTCTACGGAAACGATTACCTGAAGCGCGCCCTGATCGCGCAACAGGGTCTCGGCGCGAACCTTCCCGAAGACGCCGTATACCCGCTCGATCTGGTCGATGACACCGGCAAGGCGCTCGACGGGGCCGAACGATATACGCTCCGCTTCGGCCGTGAGGCCACGCCGCCGGCGCTCGCCTTCTGGTCAATCACGCTCTATGACGCTGAAGGCTTCCCGGTCGCAAACCCCCTCAACCGATTTGCCCTCAGCAGTTGGATGCCGTTCAAGTACAACGCGGACGGGTCGCTCGACCTCTATGTCCAGAACCAAAGTCCCGGCGCCGACAAGGAAACGAACTGGCTTCCCACCCCGAAGGGCGCCTTCAGCCTGACCATGCGCATCTACGCCCCAAGAGCAGAGGTGCTGCTAGGTCAGTGGAATCCGCCGCCGGTGCAGCGCTCGCCGTAAGGACGGCGAGCAGCGACGTCTTACGCGACCGGTGCGGCGGATTTAATTAAAATTTGCTGCGACTCTTCTTATCATTGATGTCGCAACTGCTCTACTGTGTGTGGTCTTCAGTGAAGCGAGCAGCCCTTACAGCCTAGAGTAGGGGACCAAGCCCCGCGGGCGCGTCTTTCGTCGAGTGCTCGGCATCTACCCCTGCACAAGTGCGCTCAAAGCGAGAATGGCCATGCATCCAGGAACATTCGATTCAGCATCGATGCCGACGGCAGAGATCGAACGCTTGATCGAGCGCATGGATCGCTCCATCGCCTTGCTCGAATCGGACGCGTCGCCTCTAGATCAAATCAACTGGACCAAATTGAGATCGGCATGGCGCGAGCGCCACCGCTTGGGGCTGCTGCTCCTCGCGCGAAAAATCGAGTGCCGAAAAGTGATCATCCGTCTCAATCGATGGCGCTACGGGTTCGAGGTTGAAGCGCCTTCCTTGGCTTCGAGCACCGGCTGAGCTCTTCCCCACCAAGGTTAGTCCGCACCGTCGGCTGAGCGCCGTCCCGATTTCCGAACGCCACGCGGCGACGCGTCGTTGCCGATACGGGGCGGGGCAGGTGGCTGTCGCGCCGGTCGGCGGACTTCGCTCACAAGGTCTTGGTCTCATGCAATCTCATCGCCCGCCGGGCGTGAGGTGAGAAGTAAAATATAATTACATTGGATTTTACGCGAATACCACGCGATATCGGCGCAACGTTTAACGAAATGCAAGCCATACGCGCGCAGACTTTGGCCGGTACAAGTCTAGGAGCGCGTCATGGTTCGCTACGAAGTCCTCACCTGCCAAAGCGGCCGCTGGACGGCTCGCGGCATCTTGGAAAGCCAGAACGCCGCCGTCGAACATGCGCAAGCGCTCGCCAATCGCAACTACATGATCGCGGCGGTTCGCGTGATGGCGCTCGAAGAGAATGCAGACGGCTTCAAAGAACAAGTCGTCTACAACCGCAAGGTCGCGAGAGCGTCCGCGGCGAAGGCTGGGCAGGCCCAAGCGATCGGCAAGCCGAAGCCAGCGGCGATGCGGCAGGTTCATTCCGGCATGGGCGCGCGTATTCTCGTCCTGCTGCTCTTCATCGCTTGCGCGGCCTTGATGGGCTACGGGCTCATCAAGCCGAAGCAGCCATGGGTGTTCGACACGCCCGATGCACAGAAGCCGCATCTTCTCCGCAGCCCGTTCACGGGAGACTTCTCGTAGGGTCGGAGAAACGGGGAGCCACCTCGGCGCTCACCGAATACACTACTTTAGACGATAAGACGGGTCAAAATTTAAGATAAATTTGCGACAAATCCCGATTTATACTTGCGGTTTTTGGCAAGAAGAATCGCTCAAATCAATCTGCATTTAACCTACCGATTTTATATTCGGTCCCTGCGTGCAATCGCCTCAGTAGAGGATGCCATGCAGACCGCTTATCTCGACGTCGTCGCGCTCGTCCAGCGCCTCCACCGCCAGTTCCTGGAGCTCGTCAAGCTCGAGCTCGACACACAAGGCGTGAGCGACATCAACAACGTGCAAGCGCTGATTCTGTTCAACGTCGGCGACCTTGAGATGACCTGCACGGAGCTCATGCTCCGGGGCTGCTATCTCGGCTCGAACGTCTCCCACAACCTCAAGAAGCTGGTCGAGGGCGGGTATCTTCTGCAGGAGCGATCGGTGCATGACCGCCGCTCGGTCCATGTACGCCTCTCCGACAAAGGGCGGGCGCTGCGCGAGAAGATTGTGGCGATGCATGAGCGCCATGTCGCAACCTTGTCGAAGGGTCCGCTCACCGAGCAGAGCCTTGCCGATGCCGCTGCCGCATTGCGCCGGTTGGATCGCTTCTGGACGGTCACTGTCGAGCTTGGCCCGCGGGCTGCAACGCTTATGGCGGCGGCGTAG
>JASHUO010000212.1 GCA_030039975.1 Alphaproteobacteria bacterium | reverse complement strand
TTGGCCTGTTTCCGAACCCGGAAGCTTAGCTGGCAAGCCTTGGAGAAAACGAGTGTCGGTTACGTCAACATCCCCGACCCTGCCGGTGGCGCCAGTGCCCCAGACAGGGCGTCAGGCGACCGAAACCGCGGCCAGCACCGCTCCGGCCGGCGAGGAACAGCGCACGCCTGCGCCGGCGCAAGATGCGCCGGCAGCAGCGGCCTCGCCGAGCCCTTCGGCGATCGGCTTCTCGCTGACCTACGATACGAGCACGGGCCGCATGATCCTTGAGGCGCGCGAGCCGGTCTCCGGCTTCGTCATCGATCAAATTCCGCCGCAATACGTGATCAAGCAGTTCAACGCGACCGTAAGCGCGATCGAGCCGCAACGCGGCGCACAGGTCGACGGCGCCGCGTGATCGGCAATTGTTGCCGCCTCGCTGAGAAAAATCTGCCGACCCGGCAGCAATCGCCCGGCAAAGTTTGCCGATCAGTCGCTCAAACCATCGACTTTTGCAGAGAAAGCCGCGGATTTCCGCGCCTCTGAGACACCGCCTTTTGCGCTGCGCCATGGCATGGGCGTTGCGAGCGCTTGTCGCGGGTCGCGAAGCGGCCCTCTTCTCCTCACCCAGAAAGGATGATTTCCTATGTCCAGTAACGTCGTTCTCACTGCCGCAACCCGGCAGAACCTGCTCTCGCTGCAGGGCATCGGCAACACGACCTCGACAACGCAGGAAGCTCTCGCAACCGGCCTCAAGGTCGCGAGCGCCGTGGACAACGCGGTGTCGTTCTTCCAGGCCCAATCGCTCAATAACCGCGCGAGCGCGTTGTCGGAGTACAAGGCGAGCATCGATCAGTCGATCTCGTCTCTGACCACGGCTACGCAAGCCAGCCAGAGCGTCGTGACGATCCTCCAGCAGCTGCAGGGTCTTCTCGACTCGGCCAAGACCGAAACCGCGTCGCAGCAGAAAGCCTCGGCGCAGCAGTTCGACACCCTGGCCGCGCAGCTCAACAACCTGGTCAACGACGCGTCCTATCAGGGCTTGAACCTGGTGAACTCGACCGCGTCGGTGCTGACGGTTCAGTTCAGCACGACCTCTAGCTCGCTGTTGAAGATTCACGGCACGAACCAGCTGGTCAGCAAGCTGGTCACCGCGGCCAAGATCTCCAAGGCGTCTCACCTTGCCACCAGCTTTACCGGCCTCTCCAAGGGCTGGTCGACGGTCAGCAACAAGACGTCGATCTTCAACAACGCGTTCAACGTGCTGCAGGCGGCGATCGGCACCTCTCAGTCGGATGCCCAGTCGCTCGGCGGCAACGTCACCTTCCTGAACACCCGGCTGGACTTCACCAGCCAGTACATCACCACCCTGCAGGGCGGCGCGGACAAGCTGACCGTTGCCGACGTCAACGTGGAGAGCACCAATCTCGTCACGTTGCAGACGCAGCAGCAGCTCGCGATTCAGTCGCTGTCGATCGCGACTCAGTCGGAGTCCAACGTTCTGCGCCTCTTCCACTAAGCCGTATCTTCCGGCCAATGAGGAATGGGCGGCCTTTGGGCCGCCCATTCTTTTTTTTGGCGCGCTTTGAGCATGCCAATTTGGCCGGATGGGACCGCGGCGTCGAGACGGCGCGGGGCACGGGGCAACCGGCTCCGCGCAGGCGTCTCGCCGACGCGAATGAGGCGGCGTCAGCCCGGCGCGCAGGCGAGCCCGCCATCGAGCGCATTAGTCGAAAGTTAAGGTTGATTGGCGACAACGAGGAAAGCGCGTGCGGCGGCCGCAATCCGATCGCCGCTGCTGGCATCGAACGCCGGCACCTGCGTCCTCGCGAGGGTGAACTCATGGCTCAGCATCAGTCCTTCGTCATCGTCTCGCTGCCGCGGACCGGCTCGACCTATCTCGTCGACTACCTCGACGCCATCGACGGCGTCCGCTGCCTGTCGGAAGTGTTTCATCCCAACGAGATCATGCTGCGGCACCACCGGACCAGCGATCGAGGCCTGCTCGACATTGGCGTGCGCGACAGCGACCCGCTGGCCTATCTCCAGCGGCTCGAGCAGGATGTCGGCGATTGCCGCTGGTTCGGGTTCAAGCATTTTCCGCGGCACGGCGCGAAGCTGTTGCAGCATGTCTGCGCCAATCCCCAGTGGCGGAAGATCTTTCTCTGGCGCGACAATGTGCTCGAGCAATACCTGTCCTTCCTGCTGGCGTCGGCCCATTTCGGGCAGGTGACCTGGGGGCGGGTTCCCGATGAAGCCCGGGTGACGGTCCCTCCCAATGTTCTGTTGGACGATTTCCACACCATCGAGCGGAATTACATGATGATCGAGGAAGCGCTGATGCTTGCTGATCCCGGGCATGTCTTCGCGCTCGAGTACCATGATCTCGGTCGTGTCGAGGTCATGCGGCGTCTCCTCGATTTCCTGGGCCTGCCTGAAGCGAGCATCGATCGGGCGGTCGCCCAGACGGCGGGCAAAACCGGGTCGGGCGAGCTCAAGTTCGAGCGCGGGCCGAACGCAGCGCGGCGGATCGCAAATTACGACGAGATTTGCCGGCTCCTGCTGCACACCCGGTACCGGCGCCTGGTCGAGAACACGGCCGCACCCGCCTTCGCGTGAAGCAGGCCCTGCAGCAGCCGTTGACCATGACAATTTAGGCGTTGGCCGCCGGAGGTGAGAATGTCTGCTCGTGCGAGCCTGTTCGTTGCAACGCCCTGTTTTGGCGGTCAGGTCACGACCGCCTATGCCAATTCGATGCTCAGGCTGCAGACCGCCTGCCGGGCGCAATCGGTCGATTTCGAGTGGCTGATGCTGGGCGGCGACGCTTTGATCACCCGTGCGCGAGCCGATCTGGTCGCGCATTTTCTCGATCGTCCGGACGCGACGCATCTCCTCTTCATCGACGCCGATATCGGCTTCGATCCGGCACAGGTGTTTCGGCTGCTCGCGTTCGATGCCGACGTCACCGCAGGCGCCTATCCGGCCAAGCGCATCGACTGGCAGAGGGTTCGCGAGGTCGTTGCCGCGGGCCTGGCCGCGCCGCAATCGACGGCGCTCGAATACGTCTTTGAAGTGGAGGATCCGTCGCGGATCATCGCGCGCAACGGCTTCGTCAAGGTGCGCTACGCCGGCACCGGCTTCCTCCTGATCCGGCGTCAGGCCTTGACCGCACTGTGTCAGGCCCATCCGGAGTTGCAGTATCGGCGCACGAGCACCACGACAGATCCGCTCGGCAACAGCCCCAATCGCTACGCGCTGTGGGACACGATGATCGACCCCGCGAGCGGCACTTATCTCTCGGAAGACTATGCCTTCTGCCGGCGATGGACCGCGTGTGGCGGCGAGATCTGGATCGACGTCGAGAGCAAGCTCACCCATGTCGGGCCTATCGCCTTTTCCGGCGACTTCGCCACGCAATTCCGTCCGGTTCCGCTTCCGGCCACGGCTTAGATCTTACGGGGCCGCGTGCGGGCGATGCGCGTGGCCCGTTATCACGATGTTAACCAACCCGCGCGACGATCGTGTCTCGAAACGAGCGCACGGAGAGGGCGTCGGATGCCACTCACCATTAATTTGAAGCCCGGCGAGAAACTGATCGTCAACGGCGTCGTGCTGCAGAACAGCCATCACGCCGCGAAGCTTGTCGTGCACAATGAGGCGGCGCTGCTGCGCGAGAAGGACATCATCACCGAAGAGGCGGCGACGACGCCGGCGCGACGCATCTATTTTGCCGTGCAGTGCCTATACCTCTTTCCCGGAAACAGCGCTCTCTATTTACCCATCATTCATCGCTTTTTAGCAGAATTCTCCCAAGCGGCGCCAAGCACTCGGCCGCTGCTGCACAAGATCGAGCAGGAGCTGGCGGCGGGTCAGCTCTACACCGCTCTCAAGACGGCAAAGCAGCTCATCGCCAAGGAGCAGGAGATTTTGAATGGCGCCACCGGCACAGAAATACGCGAGGATGCCCGCGCCGGGTAATCCGGCGAAGACCGAGGCCTGGGCGCTGCTCGAGGCGGCGAGACTGATGGAGGCGGGGAAGACGCAGGACAAGAGCGAGCTGCTGAAGGCGGTGCGGCAGAACTGGCGCTTGTGGACGATCTTCCAGGCAAGCCTCGTCGATGCCGCGTGCACCGTGCCGAACGAGGTGCGCCGTAACCTGCTCGGGCTCGCCAATTTCATCGACCGTCATACGGCGCAGGTCCTGGGCAATCCCGATCCTGCCAAGATTGACGTCCTGGTCATGATCAACCGCCGGATCGGCGAAGGGCTGCTCGAAGGCCAACGCATGGCAGCGAGCAAGGCGGCGAACGCATCGCCGCCTGTGGCGCCGCGTCTGAGCGAGAGCGTCTGAGCGCAGGAGACGTCCCGCCGTGGACGGACGTAGCTCTCCTCTCCCGGTTTCCGAGGCGGTCGCCGAGGCCGCGCATCACCTCGGGCTGGGCGACATCGAGGCGGCCCTCGCCGCGCTCCGCGTCGCCGAGACCCACGATGGCGACGCTCTGCGCCTCCAGTTCCTCACGGCGCTTGCCGCCTGGCACATGCGCGACATCGCGCAGGCGCTGGCGCTGACGCAGTCCTGCTTCGATCGCGATCCCAACAATGGGACGGTGGCGGAGGTGCTGGCCTCGCTCTACGCGCAATCGGGCGAGCTGATCGACAGCCTCTTCTACGGCAAGGTCGCAACCGCGCTTGGCCCTGATCCGATCATGCACGGTTGGATTCCGCCGGCCTTCCCGTCCTTTGGCCGGGCCTTCCTGTCGATCGAGGACAAGCCTTTGCTCGCGCAGTCACGGCTGCTGCTCGCCGGCGGCAAGCGCACGCAGGCGCTCGACAAGGCGCGCCAGCAGGTTCAGGTGGCGCCCCGGGATGCGGAGGGACGGGAGTTCTATGCCGGGTTGCTGCTGGAAGCCGGGCGGGCGGCTTCGGCCATTGAGACGCTCGAGCCACTGACGCGCGCCGACGCGCCGGCTCCCGCCGTGATGAGCCTGATGGGGCGCTGCTTGGCAGCTGTCGGCGAGGCCGAGGCGGCCGCCCGCTGGCATGAACGCGCTTGCGTCGCGGCTCCCGCAGAGGCGGCGATCGCCGCCGCGCACATCGCCGACTCGCCTTGGCTTGGCGTCGCGCTGGAGCAGCGCGACGCCCGGGTCAAGGATTGGGCGGACCGCTTCACCCGGCCGGCCAAGGCGCGGCGCCTGCGGCGCCCCGGTACGGCGCTGGTTGTGGGATATCTGGTGTCGCATGTTGGCGATCCCGGCGATGCCGCGGCGGTTGCCGCGGTAGCGCGCGCGCATCGCCAGCGCGGCACCATCGTCATCGGCTACGGGCGCGGCGCACAAGCCTGGGACGAGAACGCGGCGCTCGCCGGCGCCTTCGACAAGTGGCGCGACATCACCGACATCGACCACGCGACGCTGGCCAAGACCTTCGCCAGCGACGCGCTCGACGTGGTGATCGACGTCTGCGGCTTTGCCGCGCCGGAGGCGCTGCGGGCGCTCGCGCGCCTCGACACGGCGTTGCGCGTGGCCTGGATCGGCGCTTCCCCCGGTCTCGATGGCCGCATCTACGACGCCGTCATCGGGCAGCGCGCGGCAACGGCGGGGATCGCCTGCTGGCAGCCCACCGGCGGAGCCTATCCGCTGCTGCGCGACTGGACGCGCCGGCGCGCGCACATCCCCGACCGCGATTGCCGATTTGGCAGCGATGTGCCACTGGCGCAGATCGATGACGTAACCGCGGAGTTGTGGCGCAGCGTGCTCGCCGCGGCACCGGGCGCGAAGATACTGCTGCGCGGCAACGACCTCGATACTCCCGCCAATGTCGCCCGGCTGGTCCGGCGCTTCGGCGAGCTCGCCGGCCGTATCGACCTCGTCTCGGCCGCTCAGGCGGACGAGTTCTATCGCGAGGTCGATGTGGCGCTGGCGCCGCGGCGCAGCGGCTCGGCGCGCATGGCCGCCGAGGCCTTGGCCTGCGGCGTTCCGGTGCTGGCGCTTGCGACCGGCGGTGGCTGGGAGCCCTATGCCGCGCTGTTGCGCGACCTCGGTCTCGCGGAGCTGGCGGCGCCGAC
>JASHUO010000211.1 GCA_030039975.1 Alphaproteobacteria bacterium | reverse complement strand
CGCCTTCGTCACCCTGTTCTATGCCGCCTCCGGCCTCGGCCAGTCGGCGGCCGGCGTGCTGGTCGACCGCTACGGCGCCCACCGGCTGCTGGTCGGCGGTCTCGCCGTGCTATCGGGCTCGATCCTGCTGGCGGGGTTTGCCTCTTCCTATTGGCTGCTGCTGCCGCTGGCACCGGTCGCCGGGCTGGGCAACAGCGTCTTCCATCCCGCCGACCTCACGATCCTGAGCCATAGGGTGAGCGAAGGGCGGCTCGGCCGCGCCTACGCCGTGCATGGCGTCTCCGGATCGCTGGGCTACGCCACCTCGCCGCTGCTGGTGACCTTCATTGCCAGCGTCGCCAATTGGCATATCGCGCTGATGGCGCTCGGCCTTGGCGGGCTTGTCGTTGCGGCGCTCATCCTGGTCAACCGGCCGGTGCTCGATTACGCCCACATCATGGCGGCGGAAGGGACGACCACCAAGCGCCGCGCACCCTATCTCACCGTCATCGGCACACCGGTGGTGCTGATGGCTTTTGCCTACTTTGCGATGACTTCCTTCGCCGGCTCGGGCATGCAGACCTTCTCGATCACCGCGCTTACCACGGGGTATGGTCTCGATCTGCAGCTGGCGACGCTCGGGCTCACGCTCTATCTCGTCGGCGGCGCGCTCGGCATCATCGGCGGCGGCGTGCTTGCCGACCACACGCGCCACCATCACCGGGTGGCGATGAGCGGCATCGCCGTCGCCGCGCTGCTGATGCTCAGCATCGCCGCGGCGCCCGGTCTCGGCGCGTTGATCCTGCCGATCGCGGCCGCCGCCGGCATCGCCAATGGCATCACCGGCCCGTCGCGCGATGTGCTCGTGCGGCGCGCCGCCGCCGGCATCGGCACCGGCAGCGTGTTCGGCTTCGTCTATTCCGGCTTCGACCTCGGCTCCTCGACGGCGCCGCTGCTCTTCGGCATGCTGCTCGACCACAAAGCGCCGCATGCGGTGTTTCTGGCGATCGCCTGCTCTTTCGCGCTCGGCGTGCCGACGGTGATGCAGGTCAGCCAGCGCATGACCGCCCGCGGGCAACCGGCGGAGGCCGATTAGGGTTCGTCGAGACCCTGCTCCTGGCGCTTGCGGCCGACAGTTCCGCTTGGCCGCGGCGCGCGCCGGCCGTTCAGCGGGAAGCGGAGACGGGCGGATCGAGGAGCGCGGCCAGGGCGGCGTCGAGATCGGCGAGCCGGAAGGGCTTGCGCAAGAGCGGATAGTGCGGCCCATCCGCGTCGAGATCGATGGTCCGCGGGTGGCCTGACATCAGCAGCACCCGGACACCCTGCCGCGCCGCCCAAGCGGCGAGCGACAAACCGCCCTCCCCCGGCATCAGCACGTCGATGATCGCGAGATCGTAGCGCTCGCGCGACAGCAGCGCGCGGGCGGCGGCGCTGTCGGTCGCGCTGGCTACGGCATGGCCGTGCTCGACGAGATGACTCTGGACGAGCTCGCAGATGTCGACGCGATCATCGACAACCAGCAGAGTTCCCATCATGCCCCCGCGTTCCGAGTTCCGCGCCGCGAGACATCGTCGCATTCTAGACGCGCGATGCGGCCGGACACCAAATCAATGTGAAGCATGTGACCGCCTCCTTCAACACGTTGTAGGGCGGCGCAGCCGCAACTCTGCCCAAGACGCATAAGTGACACGGGGAGTGACGCAAGGAAACCGGACCGCACGCCATCGCTCATCGCATGCGAGGCGGTTTCACAGCGCGGCGTCGCGATGCACCCTCGCTTTTCGCGAGGGCGACGCGTAATAGAGGCAAAATCAAAGTATTCCGTCACTCCCGCGAACAGCGGGAGTCGTGGCGGCTACTCCGCCGCGGCGGCTTTCGGCTCCGGCATCTTGTCGCGCAAGGTGACGAACTCCTCGGCTGCGGTCGGGTGGATGCCGATGGTGCGGTCGAATTGGCGCTTGGTCGCACCACAAGTGATGGCGATCGCCAGCCCCTGGATGATCTCGGGCGCGTCGGCGCCGAGCATGTGGCAGCCGAGCACGCGATCGCTCTGGCGATCGACCACCAACTTCATCAAGGTGCGCTCCTCGCGGCCGGAGAGCGTATGCTTCATCGGCCGGAAGCGCGTGCAATAGATATCGACCGCGCCGTATCGCCGCCGCGCCTCGGCCTCGGTGAGGCCGACCGTGCCGATCGGCGGCTGGCTGAACACGGCGGTCGCCACATTCTCGTGGTCGATCTTCATCGGGTTGCGGTTGAAGAGGGTCTCGGCCAGCGCCCTGCCCTCAGCGATCGCCACCGGCGTGAGGTTGAGCCGGTCGGTCACATCGCCCACGGCATAAATATGCTGCCGGCTGCTGCGCGACCATTCATCGACCGCAACCGCCTTTTCTTCGTTGAGCACCACGCCGGCCTCCTCGAGGCCGATGCCGCGCGTGTTCGGGCGGCGGCCGGTCGCATACATGACGAGATCGGCCGAAAGCGTCTCGCCCTGCGCCGTGGTGAGGTCGACGCCGTGAGCGCGCTTCTCGATGCGCGTCAGCTGCGTGCGCGCGCGGATCTCGATGCCGCGCCGCCGCAGCTCCTGCGCGAGGCCGACGCGGAGGTCGTCGTCGAAGCCGGTGAGCAGCTCTTCGCCGCGGATGACGAGGGTGACCTCGGCGCCGAGGCCGTGGAAGATCCCGGCGAACTCGACGGCGATGTAGCCGCCACCGACGACGACGATGCGGCGCGGCAGGTGCGGCAGGTCGAGCGCTTCGTTCGAGGTGATGGCGTGCTCGATGCCGGGGATCGCCGGCATCACGGGGTGGGCGCCAGTGGCGATCAGGATGTTGGCGGCGGTGATGCGCTGGCCGGCGATCTCGACGGTATGCGGGTCGGCGAGCACGGCGCGGCCCTCGAAGAGGCGGACGCCGGAATTGCGCAGGAGATCGCGATAGACGCCTTCGAGGCGGTCGATCTCGCGGTTCTTGGCCGCGATGAGCGCGCCCCAATCATGCACCGGCGGCGCCAGCGTCCAGCCGAACCCGGGCGCCTCGGCAAAGGCATCGGCAA
>JASHUO010000210.1 GCA_030039975.1 Alphaproteobacteria bacterium | reverse complement strand
ACACGGCGAATTTTGTCCCCCGGGACAAGCCAAGAAGGGTCGCTGCTGACGGAACATCAAGCCCTTCTATCAGCTTCTCCCGGACCCCGCCCTGCGCACACCAGGGCGGGGTTTCTTTCTCTGGCCGTCGCCGCTCGTTCCCGGAGCGTCTCGCGGATGGTACGCTCGAGTATGGGCTCTTAGCGTCGGGAGGAACGGCGTGTTCAGGGGCTTCAGAAATTTGCTGTTGCGCGACGATGTCACCGTGGTGACGGTCGCGATGGCCGTGGCAATGGCTTTCAGCAATGTCGTCAATGCGTTCACCGACGACGTCATCAGTCCATTCATCGCCGCCGCCCAGGGTGATGTCAGCGGCCCAGGGTTTGGCTGGCAGCTCGTCAGCGGCGGCGGCAGCGCTACGTTCCTCAACCTCGGCGGCTTCATCTCGGCGATCATCTACTTCGTTATTTTCATGGCGGTCGTCTATTTTCTGATCGCCCTTCCTTACCGAGTCGTTATGGCGCGGCTGGGTAAGACCGTGTTCGGCGACCCACCTCCAACCATGAATTGCCCCGCGTGCCTATCTGACGACCTGAACCCCGCCGCGACGCGGTGCAAGCACTGCGGCGCGGATATAGACCGCGCAACTGCCTGACCCGCACGATCAGGCAACAGCCGAAGACGGCCGTCAGCCGTCAGCTGAAGTTCGACAGCTGAACAGAGATCATTCCGGTAAAGGCCAAGTAGTGAAGCTTGCACCCCTGAGCTGACAGCTGACGGCTGAAAGCTGACAGCTTCTATCGCTTCGCCGCCTTCCGCCCGTTCTCGCGCTCGACGCGGCGGATGATTTTCTGCGCCACGCGCGCGCTGACGAAGGGCGTCACATCGCCGCCGAGCTGGGCGATCTCCTTGACGAAGCGCGAGGCGATGAACTGGTACTTGTCGTTGGCCATGAGGAACACCGTCTCGACATTGGGGTTGAGGCGGTTGTTCATGCCGGCCATTTGGAACTCATACTCGAAATCGGAGACGGCGCGGAGCCCGCGCACGATCACGCTCGCCGCTTCCTGCACCGCGAAATGCATGGTGAGGATGTCGTAGGCCTTCACCTCGACGCGCCGCCGCGTTGCTTCGTCGGCGAGGTGCGCGATCTCCTCCTGCACCATCTCGACGCGCTCGTCGGTGGAGAAGAGCGGGCCCTTGCCGATATTGCGCGCGACGCCGACCACGAGCCGATCGACGATCTTGGTCGCGCGCAAGATGATGTCGATATGGCCGTTGGTGATGGGATCGAACGTGCCGGGATAGACACCGATGCGCTCTGTGCTCATGTCGTGCTCCCCTCCGTCTCGTCGCCCGACCCGTTCTCGCCGTTTTCTCCGGCTTCGGCGAGATGCGCCACCGAGACGACGCGCTCGCCTTCCTCCACCTTGAACACGACCACGCCCTGGCTGCGCCGGCGCTTCATCGGAATACCTTCGATCGGCACGCGGATCACCATGCCGGTATTGGTCACCAGCATGATCTGGTCGCGCGGGCCGACCGGGAAGACCGCGACGATGGCGTCCTGCCGTCGGGCGAGGCTCATATTCTCGATGCCCTGACCGCCGCGTCCGGTGATGCGGTAGTCATAGGCCGAGCTGCGCACGCCGAAGCCCTTCTCGGTGACCGAGAGCAGCCGCTCCTCGCGCCCCGCCAGCGCCGCGAACTGCTCCTCGTTGATCTCGGCGACGCCGCCATTCTCGCCCTCGTTCTCCTCGGGCTCCGCCGTCTCGGCGCCCTCCCCTTCCTCGCCGGCGGCGCGGCGGCGCTGCGTCGAGAGCCTGAGGAAAGCGGCGCGCGTCGGCGAATCCACCTCCTCATGGCGCAGGATCGAGAGCGAGATCACGGCATCGCCCTCGGCGAGCTTGATGCCGCGCACGCCGACCGAGGCGCGGCCGGTGAAGACGCGCACGTCCTTCGCCGGGAAGCGGATGGCGCGGCCGTTGCGGGTGGCCAGCAGGATGTCGTCCTCGGCGCCCGAGACCGCGACGGCGATCAGCCGGTCGTCGGCGTCCTCGCCCTCGAACTTCATCGCGATCTTGCCGGTGGCAAAGACATTGGCGAAGTCGCTGAGCGCGTTGCGCCGGACATTGCCCTTGCGCGTCGCGAACACGGCGGTGAAGCTGCCCCAGGAGGACTCGTCCTCGGGCAGCGGCATCACCGTCGATATGCCTTCGCCGGGCGCCAGATTGGGCAGCAGGTTGACGAAGGCCTTGCCGCGCGATTGCGGCGTGCCGAGCGGCAGTTTGTAGACCTTGAGCTTGTAGACCCGGCCGGTCGAAGTGAAGAACAGCACCGGCGCATGCGTCGACGCGACGAAGACCTGGTTGACGAAGTCCTCTTCGCGCACCGCCATGCCGGTCCGGCCGCGGCCGCCGCGGCGCTGCGCGCGGTAGGTCGAGAGCGGCACCCGCTTGATATAGCCGGCATGGCTCACCGTCACGACCATGTCCTCGCGCTGGATCAGCTCTTCGATGTCGGCCTCGAACTCGACATCCTCGATCACCGTCTTGCGCGGCGTCGCGAACTGCTCCTTGATCTCGCGGAATTCCTGCCGCAGCACCTCGAGAAGCCGCGTGCGCGAGCCCAGGATCTCGAGATAGCCCTTGATCTCGCTGACGATCTCGTCGAGCTCTTGCGCGATCTTGTCGCGCTCGAGCGCGGTCAAGCGCTGCAGCCGCAGCTCGAGGATCGCCTTTGCCTGATCGTCGGAAAGGCGGTAGCTGCCATCGGGCTGGGTGCCGCCATGGCCGCTTTCCTCGATGAGGGCGATGAGCGGCGCGACGCTTTCGGCCGGCCAGGTGCGGCCCGTCATCGCCGCGCGCGCCGCCGCCGGATCCGGCGCGCGGCGGATCAGCTCGATCATCGCATCGATATTGGCGACGGCGACGGCCAGACCGATGAGGAGATGCGCCCGCTCGCGCGCCTTGCCGAGGAGGAAGATGGTCCGCCGCGTCACGACCTCTTCGCGGAAGCCGACGAAGGCGGCGATGATGTCGCGCAGCGACAGCAGCTCGGGCCGGCCGGCATTCAAGGCCAGCATGTTGACGCCGAAGCTCGTCTGCAGCGGGGTGTGGCGATAGAGCTGGTTGAGCACGATTTCGGCCGCAGCATCGCGCTTCAGCTCGATCACCACGCGCACGCCGTCCCGGTCGCTCTCGTCGCGCAAATCGGCGATGCCCTCGATCAGCTTCTCGCGCACGCATTCGGCGATGCGCTCGACCATGCGCGCCTTGTTGACCTGATACGGCACTTCGGTGACGACGATCGCCTCGCGCTCCTTGCGGATCTCTTCGATATGGCTTTTGCCGCGCACCATGATCGAGCCGCGCCCGAGCTTGTAGGCGGCCTGGATGCCGTTGCGGCCGACGATGATGCCGCCGGTCGGGAAATCCGGCCCGGGCACCAGCTCGATGAGCTCGTCGCTGGTGACGTTGGGGTTGTCGATGAAGGCGACGCAGGCGTCGAGCACTTCGCCCAGATTGTGCGTCGGAATGTTGGTCGCCATGCCGACGGCGATGCCGCTGCCGCCATTGACCAGGATGTTGGGAAAGCGCGCCGGCAGCACTTTCGGCTCCTGGCGCGTGCCGTCATAGTTCGGCTGGAACTCAACCGTGTCCTTGTCGATGTCGTTGAGCAGCGGGTCGGAAGCGCGCGCGAGCCGCGCTTCGGTGTAGCGCATCGCCGCCGGCGGGTCGCCGTCCATCGAGCCGTAATTGCCCTGCCCGTCGATCAGCGGTACGCGCATGGCGAAATCCTGGGCCATGCGCACCATCGCGTCGTAGATCGCCGTGTCGCCATGCGGGTGGTATTGCCCCATGACGTCGCCCACCACCGCCGCGGATTTGCGGAACGCCCGGTTCCAGTCGTAGCCGTTTTCCTTCATCACATAGAGGATGCGGCGATGAACCGGCTTCAGCCCGTCGCGAACATCGGGCAGCGCCCGCGCCACGATCACGCTCATGGCGTAGTCGAGATAGGAGCGCCGCATCTCCTCTTCGATGGAAATGGGCGTGATGTCGGAGGGCGGCGGCGGCGAGGTCGGAGGTGGGGTCAAATCGAGGTCCGATATGGCAGGCGCACGAAGCGAACGCTGGCGCTGAGCACCAGCGTTCAAAGCATGGACAAGTTTAGCTTATTTCGCGCAGCCGAACAACGCCGGGAGGTTTCAATCCGACCTCCGGGGCGGTTTCGCCGCACCCGAAAAAAGCCTCAAAAAATCTGCGATATATGTGGGTTTCTTTGAGTCATCTTGCAACCCGTCGGGGCGCTCGAAAACGGGGGCCGACGGGCATTCCGCGCTGCGCCGCCGCAAAGCACCGCGCCTGGGCTCCCGGGGCTCCCGCAGAGGCGGGCCAAAGCTGTTGAAGATAGACCACCGAGGCAGTGACGCGATGAGAAGACCATGGGTATTGGCACGCGAAGCGCATCAGCACTTCTCTCCTCACTGCCTCACCGCCTGCGTGGTGAATCCCTTCCTGCCGCGGGCGTGGCAACAAATGCGGTTGCCCTGCCCCTTCTCTGCGCTCGAACGGCGCCGCTGATCTCACGGGGCTCAACTTGTCGTGAAGGTAGCGCCGTCTCGGCCCTGACCCTGGCGTTGCTGTGGTAGAGGAGGCTGGGCGCAGGGACGCCCTG
>JASHUO010000209.1 GCA_030039975.1 Alphaproteobacteria bacterium | reverse complement strand
CGCCGGCGATCGGCGGATGATCGTTGAGAAACATGCAGTGGCTGTAGCCGCCGGTGCGACCGCGGAAGGAGACTGGGATCACCTGGCCGCTCTCGCAGTAATCGCCGAAGCCGGTCGAGTTTGGCATGCGAATGAATTCGTAGTTGACCAGCGGCGCGGCGAGCGCGAGCGGCTCCGGCACGATGGCGCGCAGCTTCTCGGGATCCGAGCGATAGGTGATGACGAGATATTCGCGGTCGACGTAGCGATAGGGCCCGGGCGGGAAGGCCGGGCTGGTCAGCGGCATGGCAAAGGCACGCTCGCGAATCTCACTCTCCTTCATGGCGCTGCTCCCTTGGCCCGTCTGGCGTCAGATGTCGTCGTCGCGATGGAGATCGTGCACGATGACGCCGTCGGCCGTTTCGGGCGGCGACAGCCACTCCGGATGACGCAGCGTGCGTTGCGTGTCGTGATAGCCCGCCTCCCAGTGCTCGCGCATCGAGGTGCCGGAGAACTCGTAATCCTTGGCGTGGCCTTCATAGCTTTTCTGCTGATAGATCAGGTGAATGATATTGATCGCCGCCATCTGCGACAGCTCGGCGAGGAGCCGTTCCTGCTCGGCGTCGCGCTGCTCGGGCGGCAGCTTCGCGAGCGCCGCGCGCAATTGGCGCTTCAGGCCGTGCATTTTGCGGAAATGATCGGTGTTCTGCCGCGTCCGGCTGGAATAGATGATGTCCTTGTGGCGCCCCATGACATCGCGCATGTCGCGCGGCAGCGAGCCGCGGGCGCTGAAGAGATCGACCTGGAAGACGAGGCTGCTGAGATTGTCCTCTTGATCGAGCAGATACTGCAGCGGCGTGTTCGAGACGATGCCGCCATCCCAATAATGCTCGCCCGCGATCTTCATCGCCGGCAGCGCCGGCGGCAGCGCGCCGCTCGCCATGATGTGGCGCGCGTCCAAAGGCTCCTTGCCGTTGTCGAAATAGATGAAATTGCCGCTGCGCACATTGACCGCGCCGACCGTGAGGCGCGTCACCCCGCTGTTCAGCAGGTCGAAATCGATCAGCTTTTCCAAGGTGCCGGCGAGTTGGCGCGAATCATAGTAGCTGAGCGCGGCGGGCGCGCCGGCGGGCTGGAACCAGGGAAGGAGAAGCCGGGGCTCGAAGAATCCGGGCTGCCCCAGCATCGTGGTCATGAAGGCGCTCGCATGGTTGCGCAGCATGCGGAACATGTCGCCATCCGGCGTGTAGGCCCAGATCTTGCGGCCCGAGACCAGCTCCCAGAATTGCCGCAGCCGGTTCAGCCGGTCTTCCGGCTTGTTGCCGGCGATGATCGAGGCGTTGATGGCGCCGATCGACACCCCGGCGAGCCAAGTCGGCTCGCAGCCGGCCTCGGAGAGCGCGTGATAAACCCCGGCCTGATAGGCGCCCAGCGCGCCGCCGCCCTGCAGCACCAAAGCGACGCGATCGTAGCGGCCGGCGAAAGCCGCGGCACGCTGACCGGGCCGCGCCGCGACCTCGCGCAAACTGTCCATGAACGGCTCGCCCCCCTCATTCCGGCCGGAAGACAGACAAAATCTATAGCGTCGCAATGACAGAAATATGATGTGGGCCGCCGGGGTCGCGGTCAGATCCGCCCGAGCGCGCGCAGGATGCGCTCCGGGGTGAAGGGCTGCTCGGCGATGCGCGCGCCGAACGGCGCGAGCGCATCGTTGATGGCGTTCATCACCGCCGCCGGCGCGCCGGCGGTGCCGGCCTCGCCGACGCCCTTGGCACCGAGCTCGGAGGTCGCGGTCGGCGTCGCAAGATGCGCCACCTCGATGTCGGGCATCTCGCCCGCCATCGGCACGAGATAATCGGCAAGGCTGCCATTGAGCAGCTGCCCCGCCTCGTCATAGAGGCATTCCTCGAACAGCGCCCCGCCCAGACCCTGCACCACGCCGCCGCGCACCTGCTCGTCGACGAGCAGCGGGTTCACCGCGGTGCCGCAATCTTCGACGACCCAATGCCTCAGCAAGGTGATAAAGCCGGTCTCGATGTCGAGCTCGAGCCAGGACGCCTGCACGCCGTTGGTGAAGGCGAAGGGATAATCGCGCGGCTGATAGTGGCGCGTCGCCACCAGCTCCGGCTGCACCCCAGGCGGCAAGGTGTCGCCGCGGAAGTAGCCGACGCGCCCGACCTCGTCGAGGCCGATGCGGCGCTGCCCGGTGGCGCGGTCGACGATCCAGCCTTCGCCGAGATCGAGATCGCCGGGCGCGGCCTGCAGCATGGCGCCGGCGAGCGCCAGGATGTTGGCGCGCAGCGCCTTCGCCGCCTGGAGCGCCGCCTCGCCGCCAATGCCGGTGCCGCGCGACGCCCAGGTGCCGCCGCCATAAGGCGTGCGCTCGGTATCGCCAGTGACGACGCGGATGCGGTCGAGCGGGACGCCGAGCACCGATGCGACGATCTGCGCCACCACCGCCTCGGTCCCCTGCCCTTGCTCGGTCACGCTGATGGCGCAGGTGACGGAGCCGCCGGGATCGAGCCGCAAGGTGCAGCCATCCTGTGCCGAGATCGGCGCACCGCCGACGCCGTAGAAGGCAGGGCCGGGATTGGTGATCTCGACGAAGCTGGCGAGGCCGATGCCGCGATGAATGCCGCGGGCGCGCAGCGCCTGCTGCTCGCGCCGGAGCCCGTCATAATCCATCAGCGCCAGCATGCGCTCGAGCGCACGCTGATGCGACAGCTTCTCGAAGCGCAGCCCGGCCGGGCTGGTGCAGGGATAGGCATCGTCGGCGAGCAGGTTGCGCCGCCGCAGCTCGGCCGGATCGATGCCGAGCGCGCGCGCTCCGTGATCGACCAGGCCCTCGGTGACGGCGCAAGCGATGGGGTGGCCGACGGCGCGGTATTGCGACATCGGCGGCTTGTTCTGAAAGGCGACGGCGAGCCGCGCGCGATAATTGGCGCAGCGATACCAGGAGCCGACGAGGTTCACGACCTGGTTGCCCTCGACCGCGCTGCTGCGGGGATATGTCGAGTAAGGGCCGATGCCGGTGAGATCGTCGATGTCGATGGCGAG
>JASHUO010000208.1 GCA_030039975.1 Alphaproteobacteria bacterium | reverse complement strand
GACCATCAGCTCCACAATGGCTGGGGCATGGAGCACCAGGGGCTGCCGCCCGCCGATATCCATCTGGCCTGCGCGCCGGACACCGCCCTCCATGCGGTCGCCGATCTCTTGGGTGTTGCAACGGGGCGGCTTCCGGAAGAGACCGCAACCGCGCCGGCCTTTGGCCCGCCGCCCGACGATGCGCCGCTGGATATGGCGACGCTCGCCGCGGCGCTCGGCCAGGCTCTCGCGGGCGAACGTGTTTCCTTCGTGCGCCTGCCGCTGGGCTGGCGCGGCGAGAGCTGGCATTTCCGCCATCCGCTCGACTTCCTCGGCGGCGATGGCGGCGCCGGGATCGGATCGGGTCCGGGCATGCTCATTGGCGCCGCACTGGCTTTGCGGGACGGCGGGCGCCTGCCGGTGGCAGTGCTCGGCGATGGCGATTTTCTCATGAGCTGCTCGGCGTTCTGGACGGCCGCGCATTACCGCATCCCGCTCATCGCCGTCATCGCCAACAACCGCTCCTTCTACAACGACGAGGTCCATCAGGAGCGCGTCGCCCGCATGCGCGAGCGTCCGGTGGAGAATAAATGGATCGGCCAGCAGATCGGCGACCCCGAGGTCGATCTCGCCGCGATTGCCCGCGCCCAGGGCCTTACCGGTCTCGGCCCGGTGCGAACGCCGCGTGATCTCGCCGACGCAGCCCGCGAGGCCGTGAGGCTCGCCCGCGCCGGCGGCTCGGTCGTCATCGATGCGCGCGTGCTCCCCGGTTATGACGCGGCGGTGGCGGCCCGCGTGGCACGAGGCTGAGGCAGCGCCGCAAAGCGTGGAGGCAGCAATGCAGGATCCGACGACCGCGAGAGAGCTCAAGATGTACTCGGACTACAAAAGCCCCTACGCATTCCTCGCGTTCGATCCGGCCTTCGCGCTCGAAAAGCGCTTCAACATACGTCTGCAGTGGAAGCCCTTTCAGCTGCGCATCAAGGGGTCGGGGCAGCGGAGCCTCTATTCCGAATACAAGGTGAAGTACTCCTACATGGATGCGCGCCGCTGGGCCAACAAGCGTGGCGGCATCATCCTGAAGGGGCCGCTGAAGATCTATGACACGGCGCCGGCGCTGATCGGCGGGCTGTTCGCGGAACGTCATGGGAAGCTGCTCGACTACAGCCGCACCGCCTTCGAGCGGTTCTTCCGGCGCGAGTTTGAAGCCGATCAGCCGGACGCGGTTGCCGCGCTTCTCGCGAGTATCGGGCTTTCGGAAGTGGCCTACCGTCACTATCTCGCGGGCGATGGGCAAGCCGCCTATGAAGCGGCACAGGCGGAAGCCGCCGCCGACCGGGTCTTCGGCGTACCGATGTTCGTCTTCGAGGGCGAGCAGTTCTGGGGGTACGATCGGATGGGGCTGCTCGAAGAGCGCTTGGCTGAAGCCGGGTTGAAGCTCGACCCGCGCAGCCGCGTGATCGCGGAGTAGATCATGAGCACAGCGCTTCCGATGTTGAGCGGCTATCGCGTCCTGGACATCACTCAATTCGTGGCCGGCCCGACCTGTACCCGCATTCTCGCCGAGCTGGGCGCTGAGGTGATCAAGGTGGAGATGGCGCCGGCGGGCGATCGGGGGCGATTTTCCGGCGACAAGCCGCGAACACCGGAATACCAGCAATCCTCGCAGAGCACTTACTATTTTCAGCACAATCACTCGAAGAAGAGCCTGGCGCTCAATTTCAAGCATCCGCGCGGCCCCGAGCTCATCCGGTCAATGATCCCGAAAGTCGATGTGCTTGTAGAAAACTTTACGCCCGGGGTCATGGAGCGGCTCGGCTTGTCCTACGCTGTGCTGAGCCGCCTCAATCCGAAGCTTGTCATGTGCTCGATCTCTTTGGCCGGCCAATCGGGGCCGCTCAGCCGGAAGCCCGGCTTCGACTACATGGGCGCTGCCTATGCGGGAGTGACGGCGCTCATCGGCGAGCCCGACCGCGCACCGGTGCAGCTCCCGATCACCCTCGGCGACGGAAGCACCGGCCTCGCCGCGGCCATGGCCATCGGCTTCGCGCTGCTCCATCGCGAGCGGACGGGCGAGGGTCAATATGTCGAGACCTCGCTCGTCGATACCTATTTCCACATGCACGAAGTCAACGTGCCCAAGCTCGCGCTGCGGGGCGCGACCTTCGCCCCGCAGCGCAGGGGATCGCTTCACCCCGATGGCGGACCGACAGGCGTGTTTCGGGCGGGCGACGGTGGGTTCATCTCGATCATGGTCATGCCGCATCAATGGCCGCAGCTGGTGCGTGCGATGGATATGCCCGAGCTGGCGCAAGATCCGCGTTTCAGCACGCCGCGCGCCCGGCGCGACAACAACGTGTCGCTCGGGGCCATCATCGAGAGGTGGCTGGGCGGTTTTCCGTCACGGGAGGCCGCGATCGAAGCGCTGGAGAAACATCGAATTCCATGCGCGCCGGTGCTGACGCTCGCCGAGGCGATGGCTCACCCCCATCTTCGCGAGCGCCGCACCGTGCGGCGCGTAAGCGACCCTGCGATCGGCGACTTCGACATTCCCGGCCTGCCGGCAAGGTTCTCGCGCTGGCCCGAGCGGACCGAGCTCGCGGCGGATTTGCTCGGCGAGCACAATGAAGCGATCCTGAAGGGCTTGCTCGACTATTCGGACGCCGATATCGCGACTTTGTATCGGGACGAAGTCCTGGTGCGCGATCGCCTGTTGGACGATCGGGAAAGAACCCGCGGCGCGCAGCCGGAGGTTGGCGCGGGTTAGCCAGCCGGCATCAGCACGAGCCTTGGTCCTCTGCCGGCCTTGCGGCGCTGCCAAGCGTCCTCGATCGCGTCGAGCGACATCGTCGCGATGTCGATCTCGATCCGCCCGGCAGCCGCGTGGCGGCAGAGCAACTCGTACGCCGCCGCCTGCTCTTCCAGCGGCGCGTGGTAATAGG
>JASHUO010000207.1 GCA_030039975.1 Alphaproteobacteria bacterium | reverse complement strand
GAGACCGGCATCAATTGGAAGATGGTGCTGCATGGCGAGCAGGGGGTGGTGCTGCATCGGCCGCTGCCGCCCGCCGGCACGGTGGTCGCGCGCACGGTGATCGACGAGATCATCGACAAGGGAGCGGGCAGGGGCGCGCTGATCTATTCCCACCGCGACATCCGCAACAAGGAGACGGGCGAGCTCTTGGCGTCGCTTGCATCGACCAGCTTCCTGCGCGGCGATGGCGGTTTCGGCGGGCCGAGCGGACCGACCAAGCCGGTGCATGCGCTGCCTGAACGCGCGCCCGATCTCGTCGTAGACATCGCGACCCTGCCGCAAACGGCGCTGATCTATCGCCTCAGCGGCGATTACAATCCGCTCCACGCCGACCCCGAGATCGCCAAGGTGGTGGGCTTCCCACGGCCGATCCTGCACGGGCTCTGCACTTTCGGCATCGCCGGCCATGCGTTGCTGCGCGCCGTGTGCGGCTACGATCCCGCGCGGCTGAAGGGCATGCAAGTGCGCTTCTCGGCGCCGGTCTTCCCGGCCGAGACCATACGCACCGAGATCTGGCGCGAAGGCGGCGGCCGCTTCGGCTTCCGTTGCAAGGCGGTGGAACGCGACGTCATCGCCATCAATAACGGGCTGGCGGAGGTTGCGGCGTAGCTGGCTGGAAACGAGCCTGGCACACCCCCCACCCCTCCCTCCCCCTCAAGGGGGGAGGGGGAGTTGCTGGGCACCGAGATTAGAGAGAGGAGCCTCATGGTCGGTATCGCATCTTTCGGCGGCTACATTCCGCGGCGGCGCTTGAGCCGCAAGGCCATCGTCGATGCCAATGGCTGGTTCAATGCCGGCCTGCGCGCCTATGCCAAGGCCGAGCGGGCGATCTGCGCCTGGGACGAGGACAGCGTCACCATGGCGGTCGACGCGGCGCGCGACGCGCTCGCCGACGGGCCGCGCGACGGCTTTCGCGCGCTTTACCTCGCCACCACCTCGGCGCCGTTCGAGGACCGGCAGAATGCCGGCATCGTGGCGCAGGCGCTGCGCCTTGGCGCCGAGCTCAACACCATGGATGTCGGCGCCTCGCAGCGCGCCGGCACCACCGGCCTCATCGCCGCGCTCGACGCGGTGGCGGCGCGCGGCGGACCCGTGCTCTATCTCGCCGCCGAGAAGCGGCGCGCCGCCGCGGCGAGCCCGGCCGAGCTGCTCTATGGCGATGGCGCCGCGGCGCTCATCCTCGATCGTGCCGATGGGGTCGCGCGCTTCCTCGGCAGCCGTTCCGCTTCGGTCGATTTCGTCGACCATTACAAAGGCAAAGGGCGCGAGTTCGACTATGGCTGGGAAGAGCGCTGGATCCGCGACGAGGGCTTTCTCAAGATCGTGCCGCCGGTGATCGCGGGCGCGCTCGCCGAAGCGGGCGTGAAGCCCGCCGACATCGCGCATTTCTGCCTGCCCTGCACTCTGCCGCGGGTGGCGCAGGCGATCGCCAAGCAGGCGGGGCTGTCCGAGAGCAGCGTCCGGACCAATCTCGACGGCGCCTGCGGCGATACCGGCACGGCGCATCCGCTGGTGATGCTGGTACATGCGCTGCAGGAGGCAAAGCCCGGCGAGCGCATCCTGGTGGCGAGCTTCGGCAACGGCTCGGATGCGCTGGTCTTCGAGGCGACCGGCGCGCTGCCGGCGATGCAGCAGAAGCGGCGCGGCATCGCCGGCTCGCTGCGCCAGCGCAAAGAGGAGACGAACTACGCCAAGTATCTCGCGATCAACGATCTCGTGAAGATGGAGCGCGGTTTGCGCGCCGAGGTCGACAAGCAGACACCGCTGACGACGCTCTATCGCAAGAAGGACATGCTGCTGTCGCTCGTCGGCGGCCGCTGCGAGCGCTGCGGCACGGTGCAGTTCCCCAAATCCAACATCTGCGTCAACCCGAATTGCCGCGCGATGCACAGCCAGGTCGATCAGCCTTTCTCCGAGTTCAGCGGCAAGATCATGTCGTTCACCGCCGACAATCTCACCTATTGTCCGGAGCCGCCGGCGCATTACGGCATGGTGCAATTCGCCGAGGGCGGGCGGATAATGGTAGACTTCACCGAGGTCGATGCCGGGGAGGTCGAGGTCGGCATGCCGATGCGCATGGTCTTCCGCATCAAAGAGGTCGATCCAACCCGCGGCTTCACCAAATACTTCTGGAAAGCGGCGCCGGCGGGCGGCGCCAAGGAGGTCTGACGATGGCAAAGGGAATCCGGGACAAGGTCGCAATCCTCGGCATGGGCTGCTCGAAATTCGGCGAGCGTTGGGACCGCGAAGCGGACGATCTCATCGTCGAGGCCTATGAAGAGGCGATCGCCGATGCCGGCATCGAGACGAGCCAGATCGAAGCCGCCTGGTTCTCGACCGCGATCGAGGAACAGCATGTCGGCAAGTCCGGCGTGCCGCTGGCGACGGCGCTGCGCCTGCCTTACATCCCGGTGACGCGCGTCGAGAATTTCTGCGCCTCGGGATCCGAAGCCTTCCGCGGCGCCACCTACGCCGTCGCCTCTGGCGCCTGCGATATCGCGCTCGCCCTCGGTGTCGAGAAGCTCAAGGATACCGGCTATGGCGGCTTGCCGCAGCGCGGCCGCGGCGCGCTCAACTCGATGTACTGGGCGAATATCTCGGCGCCGGGCAGCTTCGCCCAGCTCGCCGCCGCCTACCGCGCCAAGCACGGGGTTTCGCGCGAGACGCTGAAGCAGGCGATGGCGCATATCTCGGTCAAGAGCCATGACAATGGCAGCCGCAATCCGAAGGCGCATCTCCAGAACAAGATCACCGAGGACGCGGTGCTGAAAGCGCCGTTGGTGGCGGAGCCGCTCGGGCTCTTCGATTGCTGCGGCGTCAGCGACGGCTCGGCCTGCGCCATCGTCACCACGCCCGAGATCGCCAAAAGCCTGGGCAAGCGCGATCTCATCACGGTGAAGGCGTTGCAGCTCGCCGTCTCCAACGGCCAGGAGGCGCAGCACAATTCCTGGGACGGCAGTTATTTCGCCACGGCGCGCGCCGCGGCCAAGCGCGCCTATCAGGAGGCCGGCATCGACAAGCCGCGCGAGCAGCTCTCGCTCGTCGAAGCGCATGATTGCTTCTCCATCACCGAGTTGGTGACGCTCGAGGATCTCTTCATCTCGCCCGAGGGCGGCGCGGTGAAGGATGTGCTCGACGGCTTCTATGATGCGGACGGCCAGGTGCCGTGCCAGATCGATGGCGGGCTCAAATGCTTCGGCCATCCGATCGGTGCTTCGGGCCTGCGCATGATCTACGAGATCTATCTGCAGATGCAGGGCCGTGCCGGGGCGCGCCAGCGCCAGCAGGAGCCGGTGCGCGGTCTCGTGCACAATCTCGGCGGCATGCCGCATCAGAACGTCTGCTCGATCGCCATCATCGGCAAGCACGGCGCCTGAGCGGCGGGAGTCCGGGCTTGTTCGAAGGCTTCGTCGAGCAGCGCGTCGCCCTCGCCGAGGCGGAGATCTTCTGCCGCACCGGCGGCGCCGGCCCGCCGCTCCTGCTGCTGCACGGCTACCCCCAAACGCATGTCGCCTGGCATCGCGTGGCGCCACGCCTCATGCGGCGGTTCAGCCTGGTGATGCCGGATCTGCGCGGCTATGGCGAAAGCCGCGGGCCGCGTCCCGATCCCGAGCATCGCCATTATTCCAAGCGCGCCATGGCGCGCGACATGGCCGAGCTGATGACGGCGCTCGGCCATGAGCGCTTCCTGCTCGCGGGCCACGACCGCGGCGCCCGGGTCGGTTTTCGCTTGGCGCTCGATTATCCCGCCCGCGTGCAGCGCTTTGCCGCGATCGACATCATCCCGACCTTCGATGTCTGGGAGCAGATGGACGCGGACAAGGCGCTCGCCAGCTATCACTGGTCGTTTCTTGCGGTGCCTGCGCCCGTGCCGGAGACGCTGATCGCCGCTGATCCCGACTTCTATATCCGGCATCTGCTCGACCGCTGGGTCGGGCGGCCCGACGCGCTTCACCCGCAAGCGGTGGCCGCCTATCTCCGGCAATTCCACGAGCCGAATGTCATTGCCGCCACCTGCGAGGATTACCGCGCCGGTGCCTCGATCGACCGACAGGAGGATGGCGAGGATCGAGGGCGCGGCGTCAAGCTCGCCTGCCCTGTGCTGGTGCTGTGGGGCCGGCGCTACCTGACGAGCAAGACCGCGTCGCCGCTCGCCGCGTGGCGCAACTGGGCGCCGGATGTGCGCGAAGTCGCGCTCGATTGCGGCCACTTCATCGCCGAAGAAGCGCCGGAGGAGTGCGCCACGGCGCTTGCCGAATTCTTCGCCTGAGGGCGCACCGCCGCGCGCTTGCGTCTCGAACTCTCCCAAGTGCTGACGTGATGAAGCGCAAACATTGTTTTGCGCTCGCAAACAATATGTTCTGATTTCGCGCGCACTGAACGCAGAGGTTCTCTAGTAACCTCAAGACGTCGTTCAGTTTATCACGTACCCAGAATTGCAACAAAACCGATGCTGCGGCGCAACAAGCGCCGCGTAGCATCGCGCGCTGAGCGGCAGGGCTAGGGACGCTTGCAGCTCGGTTGGCTGCGGTCCCTCACGCAACGCGATAGGACGA
Organism: Alphaproteobacteria bacterium; assembly: GCA_030039975.1. Classification (GTDB taxonomy): domain Bacteria; phylum Pseudomonadota; class Alphaproteobacteria; order ATCC43930; family CGMCC-115725; genus DAHUYF01. Next base: position 8,018 of record JASHUO010000207.1, on the reverse strand, counting down.
TCGATGACGCTTCGGCAACATTTCATGCGAACGGCGCTGACGGGTGCCGTATTGCTCGCGGCTTATCCTGCCGCAGCGCAGACCAGCTCGGTGAACCGACAGATCGACTCCCTGCAGTCGCAGATCCAACAGTTGCAGCAGCAATTGCAGAGTCTGCAAGGTCAGGTGAATCAAGCGCAGCAGAATGCGGCGCAAGCGCAGCAGAATGCAGCGCAAGCCCAGGCCACCGCGGCTCAGGCGCAGGCGCAAGCTCCGCCGAAGGCGAACGGTGCCATTGTGACGATGTCACCCGGCAACCGCCCCGGCATCTGCACCGCCGACTTGCAGAACTGCATCGAACTGACCAGCCGGCTCCAGTTCGACTTCGGCGATTACCTCGACGTCCATCCGCAACAATCGACGGGGCCGCATAGCCTCACCAGCGGCGTCAACGCGCGCCGCGCCCGCATCGGCGTGCTCGGTAAGTTTGCCGGGGATTGGAACTACGCTCTCATCTTCGATGGCGGCGGCTCGAACGACGGGACGCAGCAGAGCATCATCGAGAACGCCTACGTCACCTATAACGGCTTCCGCCCGGTTGCCATCGACCTTGGCTATATCGACGTGCCCTGGACCTTGGACGAATCGACCAGCTCCAACGACATCATGTTCATGGAGCGCTCCGAGATCGGGAATGTCGTGACCAACCTCGCTTCCGGTGATAACCGCGCAGCCTTCGGCGCGCGCTCGAACGACGATCGCTACTGGGCGGGCGCTTATCTCACCGGACCGACGTCCGGTTCGCTGCATACCGGCTCGAACCAGCAGCAGCTTGCCGGCGTCGCGCGCGCGACCTATCAGGCGTTGCAAGGTCCTGACTACTCGCTGCATGTCGGCGTCGACGGCGAATATGTCTTCGCGCCGCGGGCGGACGGCTCAAGCAGTTCCAGCACCGGCGACACCGTGACGTTCACCGACCGGCCGGAATTGCGCGTCGACCCCACCGCCTTCCTCAATACCGGAAACATCCCGGCGAAGAACGCCGCCGCTGTGGGCGGCGAGCTGGCCGGCGGATGGCAGAGTCTCTTCTTCCAAGGCGAGTACTATCATATCTTCGTCGATCAGGCTGGCTTGTCGGCGACGTCGCCGAAGCCGGAGCTGAACTTCGACGGCTTCTATACCGAGGCGAGCTGGACGATAACCGGCGAGTCGCGCAAATACATTCCGGCCACTGGTGCCTATAGCGCCATCGTGCCCGACCATCCGTTCTCCCTCAAGAATGGCGGCTGGGGCGCCTTTGAGTTGGCAGCACGCTACGCCTACATCGACCTCAACGACCACGACACGCCCGGGGTCTCGCCGCTGGTCACCGGCGGCGTCTTCGGCGGTCGCGTCCAAGGCATCGCCCTCGGCGTCAACTGGTATCCCGTGCGCAATATCCGCTTCATGCTCAATTACATCCACAACGTCGTGAACAAGCTCCCGGTAACCACGGCGCTGGGCGGCACGAGCACCGGCGGCGTCACCATCGACGCGATCGCGCTGCGCACGCAGGTCGCCTTCTGATCTGAGCTGGAAGCCGGCGGCGAGGCCCATCTTCGCCTCGCCGCCGGCGCTTCCGCACGGAGGTGGCGGCGGCGCCGTGCGTGCTGCCGGAGAGCTATATCGTCCGTTGAGATGCTACGAAGCCGTCGCACGGCGGCGGCAATGGCTTTATAGTTCGTCGAAGCGATGGGATCGAAGGGCGGAGCGTTCACGATGTTCTCTGGAAAATTGCTAAATTTGCGATGCTCCGCTATCGTTCGGGGTCCCTTCGAGAGGAGATGACCTTGGCCAAGCTGACCCCCGCTTCCGCATCCGAGAATGGCGGCCTCATGTTCAAGCGTCGCACGGTCATCGTCGACGGTCCGGATCCGATCGACCAGCATGTCGGTGGTCAGCTTCGGTTGCGTCGCGCGCAGGCCGGCATGACGCAGACCGAGCTCGGTGCCAAGGTCGGGCTATCCTTCCAAGCGGTCCAGAAATACGAGACCGGCGAAAACCGGATCAGTGCCAGCCGGCTCTACCAGCTGGCGCGGATCCTCGATGTGCCGCTCGCCTATTTCTTCGAAGGTCTCGACGAGACCGGACATACCGAGGATGGCACTGGAGCCGCGGAGCTCACGCGGAAAGAGGCGTCGATGGTGCTGGGCGCCTATTACGGCATCAAAGATCCGCGGCTGCGTTCGGCGTGCCTTCTCATCATGACGCGGATGGCGGGTCGGTCGGAGGCGGAAAGCGAGTAATGCCGACGCCCTCGGTCGCACCGGTGGGGACCGAAATCGCCTGCGTTGCGGACGAGGGGTGCAGCTATCTGCGGGCGCTGTCGACGATCGAGCATATCGCCGGCTTCGAGCATACCGCGCGCTGCTACGCCGCGGCAGCGTCGCGTTGCCGCGAGCAAGGGTGCTGGGCCGCGCGCAAGCGGGATGCCAGGGCCGCGGTCGAGCCGCCGGCGCCCATCCCATTCAAGGCGGTTCATCGGATGTCACTGCCGCCGGCCTTCGCCGGGCATGAGGCGGTCACGGTTCAGTTCAACCGCTCCAACCTCGTCGATATCGTTTCCGATTGTTCCGGCAATTACATCGAGCGGCGCTGCATCGATCTCGGCACCCTGCCGGCACGCGGCGACTCGCTTGGCAGCCTCTATCAATACTGGTCCGACCTGCGAGCCGCCGGCGCCTGCCGTTTCTCCAACATCGACACGGTGCAGCTCGCCCGGTCCGGCATTATTGGCAAGCTGCATATCGTCGATGTCCGGAGCAGCGATCCGCAGGATTTCCGCTTCGAGCTGTTCGGCTACGACGTGTCGATCGGACGCTACTATGAGTCGCCGCGCGCGCATCCGGTGAGCATCTGGGCCGATGGATTGATGCGCGACTACAACACCGTCCGCCTCACCGCGGCGCCGCGCCTCCATCGCATCCGGTGCAGGCTCGGCGATACCAGCCATCATTACACACGGCTCATCCTACCGTTTCTGGACAAGCGCGGGCGCGTGACGCGCCTGCTGGTGGCGATCCGGGAGGAGGCGGGCGACAACATCAAGGTCCAGGCCGGCCATTAGCTCCGCGCGATCCATGTAGCAGAGATAGAACCGCTCCTCGCTGCGCGTCAGCGGGAAGTAGCCGTCGAAGCAGCGCTCCACATGCGGGAAGCCATACGCCCAGGTGGCGATGCCCGACTCTCCGAGCGACCGCAGCGTGATCCCGGTTTGCCAGTCGATGTTCCACTCGCGCACGGAAAATGCGGTGTTGAGGTGGGGCAGGATGGCCGAGAGGCCGCGCTTGCGGTGCTGCGGATGGACCCAGAGACCGCCCTCATGCCCGACAACACCGCCGATCTTCGGCGATCCCGCCGGCAGGTCGATCGCGAGCCTGCCATAATCCGCCGGCGGCTCGGCAAGCCAGAGGCGCATCGAGCGCAGCAGCTCGACCGCGTCGTCGGTGACGAAAAGCCGGGCGGTCGACGTGGCGATCGTCTCCGAGCCGGCGCGGATCTCGAGCCAGAAGCTGGTTTCGGGAGAGAGCCGGCTGTGGCGCGGATCGAAGGCCGGGTTGACGAAGGCCTTCGGCGAGGTTCGCGCCATGATCGCGGCCCAGCGCGCCATGTCGACATCGACGGTGAGGGTATAGTTGCGGTCGTCGAGCCAGCTGAGGGCGTAATCGATGAAATCCTGGACGACGTCAGTCGCCGGTTGGTACTGCCACATAGGGCTCTCCTGCCAAAGTAAATGCGACAGAAAGATGATGTATGTCCGATGATGAATAAAAACTGGGGTCGGCAGCGATAGCGGAAATTCTTCGATAAATTTGAATCCAAATTCCGCGGCCGAATGCGCCAGCGTGTCACCAACCGCGAATGGTTGAATTTACTTTAGGTATGCCTATTCGCGGCTTTCGCCGACGGGCACGGTCCCGAACTGGCGATAGGCGAAGTCGCCGACGGGCGCCGCGGCGTCGTTTTCCCGCGCCGTGTCGAGCAGAGCGCGGTCGGGTGCGAGTGCGCAGGCCGGATCGGTGCGTGCGGGATCACCCGTCAGCTGAAAGGCCTGGCAGCGGCAACCGCCCCAATCGATCTCGCGCCGCGCGCAGGAATGACAAGGCTCGGGCATCCACGCTGTGCCGCGGAAGCGGTTGAAGGCATCGGAGCGATACCAGATATCGGCCAGGCTCGCCGTCTTCACCGAGGGGAAATCGAAGCCCGGCAGGCTTTCGGCGGCATGGCAGGGGAGTACTTTGCCCGCGGGCGACACGTTGAGGAACTGCCGGCCCCAACCGCCCATGCAGGCCTTCGGCCGCTGCGCGTAATAGTCGGGCACGACGTAATCGATGGTGAGCACGCCCTTCAACCGCCGGCGCGCGCTTTCGACGGTTTCCGTGGCGCGCTCGAGCTGCTCGATGCTGGGCAAGAGCGCGCGGCGGTTGGCGAGTGCCCAGCCGTAATATTGCACATGCGCCACCTCGAGTCGGCTCGCGCCGAGCGCAAGGGCGAGCTCGATCATGTCGGGGAGTCGCTCGAGATTCTGGCGGTGCATCACCGCGTTGACGGTGAGCGGCAGGCCGGCCTCGCGCACCAGAGCGGCGGCTGCAAGCTTCTTGCGATGCGCGTCGGCGAGCCCGGCGATGCGGTCGGCGCTCGCCGGCAGCGAGTCCTGGAAGCTCAGCTGAACATGCTCGAGCCCGGCATCGACCAGCTCTTCGAGGCGCGCGCGGTCGAGGAGCACGCCCGAGGTGATGAGGTTGCTATAGAGTCCGACCGCGCCGGCGTGGCGCACCAGGGCGGCGAGGTCGCGCCGCACCAGCGGCTCGCCGCCCGAGAAATGCACCTGCAACACGCCGAGCGCCGCCGCCTCGCCCAGCACCCGGCGCCAGCCTGCCTCGTCGAGCTCGGCGCTGGCGCGCTCGAGCTCGAGCGGGTTCGAGCAATAGGGGCAGCGGAGCGGGCAGCGATGCGTCAGCTCGGCGAGCAGCGCCAGCGGCGGTCCGACCCCGTCGCTCATGGCGCAAGCACGGCTTTGTCGACGAGATCCTGCAGCATCTGGGTGACATCGGCGGCGATCACTTCGCGCGGCGCTTCAAAGCGCCGGGCAAGGTCGTCGACGATGCCGTTGACGCTGAGCGACCCATCGACCAGCCGCAAGATCTCGACGGCAAGATCGTCCGGCAGCAACAGGCGCTCGGGCGCCAGGACGACCCAGCGCCCGCGCGTCTCGTCATGGCGGAACTTCACATGCGGCGCGAAGCGCAGCCGGCTGGTGCCGTCGACGATGACGCGCTCGGGCGCGGCGTTCATCGGTTGGCCCCATCGGGGCCCGGCGCGAAGGCGCCGGGCGGAATCAGCCGCGGCTCGACATAGGCGAGATAAAGCCCATCGAGCTGCGCCCAGAGCACGCCGCATTTGAAGCGCAACGCGTTCAGCACCGCTTGCTGTTCGGCTTCCGTGCGCGCCTCGGCCTTGACATAGGCGAGGGCGAAATCGGCGTCGCGCGGCGCCTGCGACAAGCGCGGCTTGAAATAGGCCAAGGTGTCGAACGTGATGAAGGGATAGCCGCGCAGCATCCCCTCGACGCGCTCGGCGATGATGGTCGGCGAGAACATCTCGGTGAGCGAGGAGGCGATGGCCTCGAGCACGGAGCGCTCGCGCACGAAATTGACATAAGCGTCGACGGCAAAACGCGTCGTCGGCAGTATTCCTTCGGTTGATTCGACATAAGCACGGTCAAGACCGACGCCCTCGGCGAGCTTGAGCCAGCGCTCGATGCCGCCGGGCAAAGCGCCGTCGCCGTCATGGTCGATCAGCCGAGAGCGCCAAGCGCGCCTCAGTTCGGCCGTCGGCAGCCGCGCGATCAGGCTCGCGTCCTTGATCGGGATTTGCCGCTGATAATAGTAGCGGTTGAGCGCCCAGGCCTGGATCTGGCCACGCTCGAGCTTGCCGCCATGCAGCAAGCGATGGAACGGGTGCAGGTTGTGATAGCGCTCGGCGCCGATCGCACGCAGCGCAGCTTCCAGCTCTTCAGGCGTTAGTACATTATCACTCATCGCGCCCCGTTCGCTCTGCCCGGGGTGGCAACATACGTGAAGCGCCGACCGGCCGAGGCGCAGACGGCACCGCTGTTCGACCGTGCCCTGCCGAGCGTTCGCTCGGCACGGGCTCGGTCCGCCAAGACGATTACTTCAACTCGGCGCAGGCGTAGGAGTTGATCTCCAGGCCAACTGCGATCTCGACGATGCGGGGTGTCGTCCACTTCATTGTTGTTTCCTCCACGTCAGACCGGTCGATGAATGAGGCACGCCACCGATCCTGCCGTTAACGGTATGGGTTCGCTAAACCGTTGTCAATTGGAAGCGTTCTATCTGTCGGTAACACGTGATCTGTCCGGTCTATGTAGCAAGTGATCTGTCCGGTTTTAGAACCGCTCTTGGGAGGGGCGGGGATGAGACGGACAGAGGTGCTGCAAGGACTTCGGGAGATGAAGTTTGCATCGGCCGCTACGGCCCAGACGGCAAGCCGACCGGCCAAGCGAGCAAAGCGGCGTGACACGCTTCCACGCCGTGAGATTTGATCGCCGGGGGCATGCCCCGGCGATCAAATCAGGAACGAAGCGGACAACTCACTTGTCACCAAAACCGGACAACTTGATTTGTCACTGACATCCGAAGCGAGCCACCGCACGCGGTCGGGTTTCGCGCTGCATTCCACGCGCGCCGGGGCTGTGGCCCGAGAGCTTACCGAATAGCCAAACATTACACAGGCTTGCCCGGCTTGCTGGCGTTGACAGCAGGGCCGGACGCTGCAAGCATACGTTTTAACCAAATTCGTCACGGCACTTGTGACGTTAGTACAAAACGGGAGGAACGGTGCGGGCGCAATCAACATTCTTCCTGCCGATGTGCTGAGGCGGCCTGGCCGCCTGAGCGGGCGGAGCTGCGTCAGCGCCAGGTGAGAGCGGCCGGCGCGTCGCTGGCCGCCGAGAGATCCAAGCCTGCGGCGCAAAGCCCGCAAGAAGGCAGCGCGCCGAGGTGCGGAGCGCCGCCGCCGGTTCAGGGCGGCGGCAGTTGAGGCCCGAGGCATCGGCTTTCCGGGCGCGTTTCGGAAGTCCGCCTCGGTGTGAACGAACAATCAGAGACGGCGCAATTTGCCGGGGAGGAAGCATGAGAGGATTACTTGTTGCCGCCGTGATGGCGGCGCTACTGCCGGTCGGCGCCGCGGCGCAGACCGCCGCAGATCTTGCCAAGGGTCAGCAGGATACGAAGGACGTGCTGAACTACGGCATGAGTTACAGCCTGCAGCGCTACAGCACGCTCGATCAGATCAACAAGGAGACCGTGAAGAAGCTCGTTCCCGTCTGGAACTACAGCTACGACGACAACCGCTCCGAAGAATCGCAGCCGCTTGTCTACAACGGCGTGCTCTACGTTACCACCAACAGCGCGACCATGGCGGTCGACGCCAAGACGGGCCGGCAGATCTGGAAGACCAAGGTCGACTATCCGCCGGAAACGCCGCGCATCGTCTGTTGCGGCATCATCAATCGCGGCGCTGCCCTCTATGACGGGAAGGTCTTCCGCACCACGCTCGATGCCAATGTCATCGCGCTCGACGCCAAGACCGGCAAAGAGGTGTGGAAGCAAAACGCGATCGACTTCAAGAACGGCTATTCGATGACGGTCGCGCCGCTGGTTGCCGATGGCGTGGTCATCACCGGCATCTCGGGCGCCGAGTTCGGCACGCGCCTCTTTATCGACGGCTGGGACGCCGACACCGGCAAGCACCTCTGGCGCACCTACACGGTGCCCGCGCCGGGCGAAGCGCATTCCGACACCTGGCCGGGCGACACCTGGCAGCATGGCGGGGGATCGACCTGGATCACCGGTTCCTTCGATCCTGATTTGCACACGGTCTATTGGGGGATCGGCAATCCCGGTCCCTTCAATGCCGCGCTGCGCAAGGGCGACAACCTCTATACCGATTCAGTGCTGGCGCTCGATCCCAAGACC
>JASHUO010000206.1 GCA_030039975.1 Alphaproteobacteria bacterium | reverse complement strand
GGCGGCGGCCGAGCGGCTCGCGGCGCGCTGGAGCACCGAGCTGGGCGGGCCGGCCGCGAAATTCGCCGCCATGGTGACGGTGCGGCTGCCGGCCGACGGCGCCGCAAGCGACGAGCGCGCAGCGGCGCTGCAGCTTCGCCTCGCCGCGGAGCACGGCATCGAGACGGCGATCAAGCTGGAGAGCGGCGCACTCTGGCTCAGGCTCGCGGCCCAAGCCTACAACGAGCCCGGCGACTACGAGCGGCTGGCGGATTTGTGGTGAACCGCCGCCTTGTCGCATAGTATGCGCGCGATGTTTCAACCTCCTTCGAGCCCGTGGCGCGACGCCCTCGTCGTGCTGATCGGCGCCGCCCTGCTCTCCCTCCTCTTCCTACCGGCGCGTGAGGATGCCACGCTGAGCCTCTCCCTGGATTGGCGGCCCGAGCTCGAGCCGCTGCTGGTGATCGGCCTGCTGGCGCTGCTGGCGCTGACCGGGCGGCGCTTGCCATCGGCGGTGCGCTGGCTGCTCGCCGGGCTTCTCTGCCTCGCGGCACTGCTGCAATTTGCCGATGCGGCGGTGCTCGCCCTTCTCGACCGCCAACTCAATCTCTATTTCGATCTGCCGCATGTACCCCAGCTCATCGGCCTCTTCTACGACGCGGCGGGAGCCTGGCGCGGAACCGCCGGCATCGCCGCGACGCTGCTGTTGCTGGCGGGTGCGGTCGTGCTGACCGCCCGCGTGCTGCGCGCGGTCGAGCGCGCCGTGCGGCCGCCGCGCCATGCCGCGGTGGCGCTCGGCGTCGTCGCGGTGCTCGCGATCGCCTCTCCCATCGCTCGCGCCGCGCTCGGCACGCCGCTGCTGGGCGAGCGGACGATTCCGGCGATCGAGAGCCAGGCGGCGCTGCTCTATCACACCTGGCGCGTCCTCAATGGCGATGACCCGCGCTATGCGGCGGCGCTCGCCACGCCGCAGCTGTCGGCCGGCGCCCTGCCGGGGCTCAAGCGCCACGACGTCTACCTCGTCTTCTTCGAATCCTACGGCACGGTGGTGCTCGATAAACCGAGCGATGCCGCCGTGGTCGAGCCGGCGCTCCAGCGCTTCGCAGCGACGGTGTCGAATGCCGGCTGGCACCTCGTCTCCAACCGCATTATCTCGCCGACCTTCGGCGGCGGTTCCTGGCTGGCGCACGGCACGATCAATTCCGGCGTGAAGCTCGATCCGCTGCTGATCAGCCTTGTCACCGAAAGCCAGCGGGAGACCCTGCCGCGCTACATGCGTGCCGCCGGCTATCGCACGGTCGAGATCATGCCGGGGTTGCGGACGCCGGAGCCCGAGCACGGCTTCTGGGGCTTCGATCGCACCGAGATGGCGGTCGATATCGGCTATCACGGCCCGCTGTTCGGCTGGTTCGGCATTCCCGACCAGTACACGCTGCGCTACGCCGATGAGCGCCTGGAGGCGCCCGGCCACCAGCCGTTCTTTGCCCAGATCGTGCTGGTGTCGAGCCACGCGCCATTTGCACCGGTGCCGCCCTATGTCGAGGATTGGAGCGCGCCGGACCTCTATCGCGGCATTGCGCCGGCGCAGTGGAGCCGCATCGACGCGGCGCCGGACTGGACGCATCTCGAAGCGCCCTATCTCAAAAGCGTCGTCTACGATCTCGACACGCTCGGCGGGTGGCTGCAGCGCCTGCCCGGCGATGCCCTCGTCATCATTCTCGGCGATCACCAGCCGCCGGGCTTCATCTCGAGCAAAGCCGAGCCTTGGACCGTCCCGATCCATGTTCTGTCGCGCGATCCGGATCTGCTGCGCCCGTTCCGGGCGGCGGGATATGTCGACGGGCCGCTGCCGCCCCGGCAAGGTCCCTTCAAGGGAATGGAAAGCTTTCTCGGCGATTATATCCGGGGCTTCTCAGAGGCCCCGACGGTGGCGGCGAGCCACCCGGCGACGGCGGAGCACGGCACCAATTGATCGACGACACGTCCATTGCCGAGGCGCTGGCGCAGTATCGCGCCGATGGCTATGCCGTGCTGCGCCGCGTCTTCGATGCCGATGAGATCGCGGATATGGGCGAGGCCTTCGCGCGCCATTGGGCCGAGGGCATGACGCATGGCCGGAGCTTCCGCCACGGCAATCTGCTCTATCGACTGGGCCATGACACCAAGCTGGGCAAGCTGGTGCGGCTGGTGCAATGGCCGTCCTACGGCGATCCCGTGCTCGAGGCGGTGCGGCGCGATCCGCGCTACCTCGCCATCCTCGAACCGTTGATCGGCCGCGACATCAAGCAGATCATCAACCAGCTGCACTGGAAGCCGCCGGACGCCGCCGGCGCCGAGTTTGCCTTCCATCAGGATGTGCGCTTCCGCCGGCCGCGCAGCGCCTATCGCAACCTGGCGACGTCCTATGTGCAAACCGGCATCGCCATCGACGCCCATCGCGCCGCCAACGGGGCCATGCGGATCTATCCCGGCTCGCATCGCCTCGGCGAAAAGGATCTCGCCGGTGCCGCGCCGGTGCTCGATCA
>JASHUO010000205.1 GCA_030039975.1 Alphaproteobacteria bacterium | reverse complement strand
GTTGCCTCATTGGCGCGTGCTCGACGACGCAGCCACTCGTCGAGCGGTGCGACGCCGGATGCAAAGGATTGGAGATCGTGATCGGCTGCGAGGGGTGCGGGTGGCGTCAGTGCCGGTCGCGCGGCACCCGTCACGGTTCCCAGGGTGCTTTGGTCGCGAGGAGCTTGCGGAGTCGGGGGTTGTCCTTAGGAGCCGTTTCGAGCGCAGCCATGAACGCGGCCCACTGCACCTCGTCGAGCTGAAAGACGCGGCGATCAGCCAGTGTGTCGAAGGCTGCCGCAAGGCTGCTATCGAGCAAAAATTCCGTCACCGTCTTGTTGGCGATTGCGGCGGCACGTTGCAAGGTCCGCTTCGCCGTCGGCGTCATGCGGACGTCCACCCGCTCCGACTTGCCCTCGATAGTATCCACCATATTGTCCTCTTGCGCGCTCGGCAGCTGGCGAACATGCCAGCTGATCCGCTTGCCAGCTTGTCAGCCTCAATATAGCAACCGTACAATGTCAGGACAACGTTAAAGTTATCCTGAGATAACCAATTGAGCCGGCTACCTCTTGCGGCAGATACCGTCGCCGACCAAGCCATCGCTGAAACGCTCGCCGCGCGCGGGCACGGGCCCGTCATCGCGCGCCGCGATGTGGCCGTCGCGCTTGGCGACACCGCCGCCAGCCTGGCGGCACACATTCAGACGCTGGAGCCGTCTTTCTTCGCCGAAACGCTGCGCCGCATCGCAACGGGCGAGCTGAAGCTCGAAGGGCTCGAAAACGGGAGTTAGACGGCGGTCCGCTCGATTTGCGCGCCCCCCGCAAAGCGCCTAGAACCGCTGCGATCGGGCACAAAGACCGAAGGGAGGGACCATGGCCGAGGCGCAGCGGCGGGAGACGCCGGCTTTGAGCGCGACCGGCGAGTTTCGCGGCCGCATCTATGACAACATTACCGAGACCATCGGCGCGACGCCGCTGGTGCGCCTGGCACGGCTCGCCGCCAAGCATGGCGTCAAAGCCGACATCCTCGGCAAATGCGAGTTTTTCAACCCGCTCTCCTCGGTCAAGGATCGCATCGGCCTTGCCATGATCGAGGCAGCGGAAGCGGCGGGGAAGATCCGGCCGGGCAAGACGGTTCTGGTCGAGCCGACCTCGGGCAATACCGGCATCGCGCTCGCTTTCGTCGCCGCGGCCAAGGGCTACCGCATCGTGCTGACCATGCCGGACAGCATGTCGGACGAGCGGCGCAAGATGCTGAAGCTCCTCGGCGCCGAGCTCGAGCTGACGCCGGCGGCGCAGGGGATGCGCGGCGCCATTGCCCGCGCCACCGAGCTGCTCCGGAGCTTTCCCGACGCCTACATGCCGCAGCAATTCGACAACCCCGCCAATCCCGAGATCCATCGCCGCACCACCGCCGAGGAGATCTGGAAGGACACGGGCGGCAAGGTCGATGTCGTCATCTCCGGCGTCGGCACCGGCGGCACGCTCACCGGCGTCGGCTCGGTGCTGAAGCCGCGCCGCCCCGGGCTGCGCATGGTCGCGGTCGAGCCCGAGGACAGCGCCGTGCTCTCCGGCGGCCCGCCCGGACCGCACAAGATCCAAGGCATCGGCGCCGGGTTCATCCCGTCGATCCTCGACACCTCGCTCATCGACGAAGTGATGCGTATCGCCAACGAGACCGCGTTCCGCACCGCGCGCGAAGCGGCGAAGGTGGAGGGAATTCCGGTCGGCATCTCCGCGGGCGCGGCGATCGCCGCGGCGCTGGAGCTCGGCGCACGGCCGGAAATGGCGGGCAAGATGATCATCGCCGTCCTGCCGAGCTTCGCCGAGCGCTACTTGTCGACGGCGCTTTTCGAGGGCATGTAGAGGCGGATGACGCTGACCGACGCCCAGTTCGAGCGCTATGCCCGCCACCTCATCCTCGACGAAGTCGGGGAGGAGGGGCAGGCGAAGCTGTTGGCCTCGCGCGTGCTGGTGGTGGGGGCGGGCGGGCTCGGCTCGCCGCTGCTGCTCTATCTCGCCGCTGCCGGGATCGGCACCTTGGGCGTCGTCGATGACGACACCGTCGATCTCTCCAATCTGCAGCGCCAGATCGTCCACCCGACGGCGCGCATCGGCGCCGCGAAGGTGGACAGCGCGCGCGAAACGCTGGCGGCGATAAACCCCGAGGTCAAGGTCGAGACGCATCGCCTGCGCCTCGAACCGGACAACGCCGCCCGGCTCGTGCGCAGTTACGATCTCGTCGCCGATGGCAGCGACAATTTCGCGACGCGCTATCTCCTCAACGATGTCTGCTATGCCGAGCGCCGTACCCTGGTGGCGGCGGCGCTGTCGCCCTTCGACGGTCAGCTCTCGACCTTCAAAGCGTATCTCGGCCCGCCGCATCCCTGCTATCGCTGCCTCTTCCGCGAGCCGCCGCCACCCGACCTGGTGCCGCGCTGCGAGACCGCGGGCATCCTCGGCGCGATTGCCGGCGTCCTCGGCACCTTGCAGGCAACCGAAGTGCTGAAAGAGCTGCTCGGCCTCGGCGAGAGCCTCTCAGGCGAGCTCCTCAGCTATGACGCGCTCCGTGCCGGCTTTCACAAGGTGAAGCTGCCGCGCGACCCGGAGTGCCCGACCTGCGGCGGCGCCTGAGCGCCGCTTCCTACAGCATCGTCTCCAGGACGCGGTCGGGCGGGCGGTGGCCGTCGGCGAAGGTCTTGATGTTGATGATGACCTTCTCGCCCATATCGATACGGCCTTCGAGCGTCGCCGAGCTCATATGCGGCAGCAGCACGACATTGTCGAGCTTGAGTAGTTTTGGACTCACTGCCGGCTCATGCTCGAACACGTCGAGCCCGGCGCCGGCGATCTCGCGGTTGATCAGCATGCGCGTCAGCGCGTCCTCGTCGATGATCTCGCCGCGCGCCGTATTGACGATCACCACATGCGGCCGCAGCAGCTTCAGCCGCCGCGCCGAGAGCAGGTGATAGGTTGCCGGCGTGTGCGGGCAATTGACCGAGACGATGTCGACCCGCGCCAGCATCTGGTCGAGGCTCTCCCAATATGTGGCTTCGAGCTCCTGCTCGACCTCCTCCTGGACGCGGCGCCGGTTGTGGTAGTGGATCGAGAGCCCGAAGCCGCGGGCGCGCCGCGCCACGGCCTGGCCGATGCGGCCCATGCCGACAATGCCGAGGCGTTTGCCCCAGAG
>JASHUO010000204.1 GCA_030039975.1 Alphaproteobacteria bacterium | reverse complement strand
ATACCGATCCCTACTGGCTCGAGCGCAACCTCGCGGCCGGCTTCGACATCTTTCTCATCAACCAGAACAACCAGGAGATCGCCGAGTTCGATCAGTTCACCATCGGCACGACGCTGCGCGTCGGCTATCAGGTCACCGAGCCGCTGCGGCAGACGCTCAAATACACGATCCGCAGGGACACCATCAACAACGTGGCGTCCACCGCTTCGGACTTCATCAAGCAGGAGGCGGGGTCGCGCAACACCTCGGCGGTCGGCCAGGTCCTGCTCTATGACAAGCGCGACAACCGCCTCGACCCGACGTCCGGCTATTTCACCCAGCTCGCGACCGACCTCGCCGGGCTCGGCGGCGATGTGCGCTATGGCCGAGCGGTGCTCAGCGGCGGCTACTATTTCCCGCTCGCACCCAACTATGTGCTGAGCCTTAACGGCGAAGGCGGCTTTATTCACGGCATCGACAGCACGGTGAACATCGAGGACCGCTTCTTCGTCGGCGGTGACAATCTGCGCGGCTTCAAGGTCGGCGGTATCGGCCCGCGCGACCTGTCGAGCAACGACGCGCTGGGCGGCAACATCTATTACACCGGCACGCTGTCGCTCTCTTATCCGCTCGGCCTGCCGGAGGAGCTTGGCATCGGCGGCCGTATCTTCAGCGATTTCGGCAGCCTGTTCGATGTCAACGAGCCTAACCCTCCTCCAGGCGCCAACGTCGCTGATACGCACTTCATCCGCGTCTCGGTCGGTACCGGTTTTTCGTGGAAATCGCCGCTCGGTCCGATCCGGCTGGATTTCGCCGTGCCGGTGCGGCGCGAATCCTTCGACAAGAGCCAATTCTTCCGGGTGAATTTCGGGACGAGGTTCTGATGGGTCTGTTCGTTCGGCGCCGCATGGTCGGCGCGCTCCTGCTTCTCGCCGCCGTGCTCGCAACGGCAACACCGCTCCACGCGCAACCAGCGCCGGCGCTGCCGCCGCCGGTGATCCTCATCGTCGACATGGCGGAGATCCTGCAGCAGGCCAAGGCGGCGCAGGAGGTGCACGCCATCCTCAACAAGCAATACACCGCTTATTCCAAAGAGGTGGCGGAGCAGGAGGACGAGCTGCAGAAAGGCGGCACCGAGCTCGAGCGGCAGCGCACGGTGATGGCGCCAGACGTCTACAACACGCGCGCGCGCGATTTGCAGCAGCGTTACGATGAGCTCGGAAAATCGGTGCAGGCAAAGCGTGCGGCGCTGCAGCAGAGCCTCAACGAGGCGATGGACAAGGTGAAGAACGCGGCGCTCGAGGCCGTCGCCGACATCGTCAAGGAGCGCAGGGCCAATCTCGTGCTCGAGAAGCAGGCCGTGGTTTACGAGCCCGAAGGCATGGACGTTACCGCCGACGCGATCAAGCGGCTCGACCAGAAGCTGCCCTCGGTGGCGGTCAATCTGCCGAAGCTCGACGATGGCGGCGCGACGGCGCCGCCCGCCAAGTCCAAGTAGCGAGCGGAGGAACGGCGATGGCGGATCCGCGCTTCTTCACCGTCGCCGGACCGTTCAGCGTGGCGGAAATCGCGCAGCGCACCGGCGCGACGCTGGGCGGTGCCGGCACGGCCGATCTCATGCTGCGCGACGTAGCGCCGCTCGAGACCGCGGGACCAGAGGCGCTCACCTGGCTCGACAACCGTAAATATCTCGACCAGTTCCGAGCGACCCGGGCGGGTGCCGTCTTCGTGCAACCGGCGCTGGCTGCGGGCGCGCCGGCGTCGGCGACCTTGCTCCTCACCGAACAGCCCTATCGCGCCTATGCCGTCGCGGCTCAGGCCTTCTACCCCGAGCCGCCGCCGGAGCCGGGCATCGCCCCGAGCGCTTGCGTCGACCCGACGGCGCGGTTGGGGGAGGGGACGGCGGTCGAAGCCCTCGCCGTGATCGGGCCCCGCGTCGAGATCGGCAAGCGCTGCCTGATCGGCGCCAACAGCGTCATCGGCGCCGGCTCGGTGCTGGGCGACGACGTACGAATCGGCGCCAATGTCAGCGTCAGCCATGCCGTGATCGGTGCGCGTGTCCGGCTCTACCCCGGCGCGCGCATCGGCCAGGACGGGTTCGGCTTCGCCCTCGACCCCAAGGGCTATGTCAAGGTGCCGCAGCTCGGCCGCGTCATCATCGGCGACGATGTCGAGATCGGCGCCAATACCACCGTCGATCGGGGCGCCGTGCGGGACACCGAGATCGGCGCCGGTACGATGATTGATAATCTCGTGCAAATCGGGCACAACGTGCAGATTGGACGCGGTTGCGTGCTGGTCTCACAGGTCGGGATTTCCGGCAGCACGCGGCTCGGCGACTACGTCATGATCGGTGGGCAAGGCGGGCTGATCGGCCATCTTACCATCGGCAACGGCGCTCGCATCGGGGCGCAGGCGGGCATCATGCGCGATGTGGCGCCGGGCGAGACGGTGATGGGGTCGCCGGCCCAGCCGGTCAAGGAGTTCTTCCGCCAGGTCGCGGCCGTGCAGCGCCTGGCGAGGAAGAAGGGCGACTAGAGGAATGGATACGACCCGGCCGGACAAGATCGCCGAGATCGACATTCAGCGGATACTGGAGATGATCCCGCACCGCTATCCCTTCCTGCTCATCGATCGGGTGGTGGACGTCATCAGCGGCGAGAGCGCCGTCGGCATCAAGAACGTGTCGATCAACGAGATCTATTTCCAGGGGCACTTCCCGCAACATCCGGTGATGCCGGGCGTGCTGATGATCGAGGCGATGGCGCAGACCGCGGCCGTGCTCGTCGTGCACACGCTGGGGCGCGAATCCGAAGGCAAGCTGGTTTATTTCATGAGCGTCGACAATGCGCGCTTCCGCAATCCCGTCTTTCCCGGGGACCAGCTCCACGTCAAGGTCGTGCGCAAGCAGAACCGCGGCAGCGTGTGGAAATTCGACGGCAGCGCCACCGTCGGCGACAAGCTCATGGCCGAGGCGACCTTCGCTGCCATGATCCGCGATCGCTGATCCCGTGCCGCAGATCCATCCGACTGCGATCATCGAGCCGGGGGCCGAGATCGCCGCCACCGCGACCATCGGGCCCTATTGCCATGTCGGCGGCAAGGTGCTGCTGGAAGACGGGGTGGAGCTCCTCTCGCATGTCGTCGTCGCCGGCCGCACCAGCATCGGCGAAGGCACGCGCATCTTTCCCTTCGCCTCCCTGGGGCATCGGCCGCAGGACCTCAAATACAAGGGCGAAGACAGCAGCCTCATCATCGGCCGGCGCAACACCATCCGCGAATACGTGACGATGAATCCCGGCACGGAGGGAGGCGGCATGGTGACGCGAATCGGTGACGATTGCCTCTTCATGGCCAATGTGCATGTCGGCCATGACTGTCTCCTCGGCAATCACATCGTCATGGCGAACAGCGTTCCGCTGGCCGGGCATGTCGTCGTCGGCGACTACGCCGCCTTCGGCGGGCTCGCCGCGGTACATCAGTTCGTGCGCATCGGCCAGCACGCCTTCGTCGGCGGCGTCACCGGGGTCGAGCGCGACGTCATCCCCTACGGCCTCGTCATCGGCGATCGCGCACGGCTCGTCGGCCTAAACATGGTCGGGCTGCAGCGCCGCGGCTTCGCGCATGAGGATATTCAGGCGCTGCGCGGTGCCTATCAGATGCTGTTCGAGGACGCCAACGGCACGCTCGCCGACCGCGTCGCCGCGGTTGCGGCGCGCTATCCGAAGGTGCAGCCGGTGCGCGATCTCGTCGATTTCATGCGTGCCGACAATGCGCGCGGCTTCGTCCAGCCCAAGCTCAATGGCGCCTGAGGAGCCTCTCGCGGCTCCTAAGCTCGGCGTCCTCGCCGGCGCCGGCGAGCTGCCGCTCCGCATCATCGAGGCCTGCCGCGCCGCCGACCGCACGTTTTTCGTCCTCGCTTTCGAAGGGTCGGCTGATCCCGCAGTGGTGCAAGGCGTGCCGCATGCCTGGATCCGGCTCGGCGCCGCGGGCGAGGGGCTCCGCATCCTGCGCGCGAACGGCGTCGCCGAGCTGGTCATGGCAGGCGGGGTCAAGCGGCCCTCGGTGCTGCAGCTGCGGCCGGACTGGCGCACCGCCAAGTTCTTCGCCCGCATCGGCTATCGCGCGCTCGGTGATGACGGTTTGATGAAGGCGGTGATCCACGAGCTCGAGCAGGTCGAGGGTTTCCGCGTGGTGGGCCTCGATACCATCCTCGGAACCTCGCTCGCTCCCGAGGGGCCGATCGGGCGCAACGCCCCCGACGAGCAGGCGCGGCAAGATATCGCCCACGGGTTCCGCATCGTGCGCGCGCTGGGTGCGCTCGATATCGGTCAGGCGGTGGTGGTGCAACAAGGGCTGGTGTTGGGCGTCGAGGCGATCGAAGGGACGGATGCGCTCATCGCGCGCTGCGCCGCGCTGAAGCGCGACGGCCCCGGCGGCGTGCTGGTGAAGGGCATGAAACCCGGCCAGGAGCGGCGCGTCGATCTCCCCACCATCGGTCCCCGCACCGTGACGGCGGCGGCCGCGGCTGGCTTGCGCGGCGTTGCCATCGAAGCCGGCTCGAGCATCCTGGTCGACCGCGCCGCGATCGCCGCTGCCGCCGACCACGCCGGGCTCTTCGTGGTCGGCGTCGTGCCCCCATGAGCGCAAGGGGGCCGCTCCTCTATCTCATCGCCGGCGAGCCTTCGGGCGATGCGCTGGGCGGACGGCTGATGGCGGCGCTCAAGGAGCGGACGGGCGGCGCCATCCGCTTCGCCGGGATCGGCGGCGAGCGCATGGCCGAGCAAGGGCTCGTGAGCCTGGTGCCGCTGCATGAGCTGGCGGTGATGGGGGTTGCCGAGGTGCTGCCGCGGGCGCGCCGGATCCTCCGCCATGTCAAGGCGACGGTGGCCGAGATTCGCCGGCTTCGGCCGCAGGCGGTCGTTACCATCGACAGCTCCGGCTTCACCTGGCGCGTCGCCCAGCGGCTCCGGGCGGCGGGGGAGAGCGACCTGCCGCTCATCCACTATGTCGCGCCGATGGTCTGGGCCTGGCGCGCCGGCCGGGCGCGGCGCATGGCGCGCTGGTACGACCATCTCATGGTGCTGCTGCCGTTCGAGCCGCCTTATTTCGCCGGCGTCGGCCTGCCCTGCACCTATGTCGGCCATCCCGTCGTCGAGAGCGGTGCCGATCAGGGTGATGGCGCGGGTTTTCGCCGCCGCCACGGCATTCCGCCGGATGCGCCAGTGGTAGCGGTGCTGCCGGGGAGCCGGCGCGGCGAGGTTGGCAGGTTGCTTACACCTTTTGCCGGCGCCGTCGCCGATCTCGCGGCGCGCCATCCCGGGTTGAGGCTGGTGGTGCCCACGACCGAGACGGTGGCGGCGATCGTCGCCGAAGCGGTCAAGGG
>JASHUO010000203.1 GCA_030039975.1 Alphaproteobacteria bacterium | reverse complement strand
GAGGACCAGGCCCGCGTCATCGCGGGGATCCTCGAGGACCCGGCCCTGCACGGCGGCAAAGTCTACCCGCTGTTCGGGCCGAAAGAGTACACGCAGGATGAGATCGCGCAGGTTCTGAGCCGCCTGCTGGGCAAGGACGTCCGCTACAAGCAGGTCACCACGAAGGAAATGCTGCAGCAGAGAGCGTCGAGCCGGTCGCCCGCCCCGGGCCAGTTCAACTCCCGAACGGGGTACGGGGAAGCGGAGCAGTTGCAGCGGGGCGAGCTAAAGGAGTCGTTCCTCCTGCAACACCTCCACGAGGTGGCGCTCGACCACCAGGCCGGCATCTTCGCCGGCGTCAACGACGTGATCGAGACGATCGGCGGCCGCCCACCCGTGCCGCTGGAGGCCTTCATCGAGAAGCACCGCACGGCCTTCGAGTGAGACGGACGCGGCGTTCAAGCTGATGCGACCCAACGCGCCGGAAGACGAGGTCTTCGGCAAGTACATCTCTTCCTGGGGAGAGCAAGTACATTCCTTTCTGAGGAGAAAGGTAATGCTCGGAATCTCAAGACCAGGCAGCTTGCTGCACGTGCTCACCTCTGGAATTGGCAGGAAACCGACCTTGGCAGGACGCGCGGTCGAGGTCCGATGAGCGAGCAGAAGCGGACGAGCGCTCACTTTCATGCGAATCAAGGCACGACCTGACGCGTGCGCGCGCCGAGTCACTTTTAATGTCGGCCCCCGAGAACGATCATACGCTGGTCCCTTTCGGGACTGCCGAACCGCGAGCGGATCCGAACTTGTGGGCCCAAACCAAGCGCGCGCCCGGACTGGGATGTTCCGCATCGCCAACGCGTCGAGAGTTCGCGGCGATCAACACGGCGCCGATCGCTATGTCATCCTCTGACAAAGGCACGATCAGGCTGCGGTAGAGAATTGGTGCACATAAATCGATCGCAGCGCCTTCGATCACAAGAAAACTTCGCTCCTCCGCGGCCTGTTCCAAATAGGCCAAGGTCAGGCCGAGGAGCGTCGTGGCCGGACACTTCCAAATCGGCTCGCCATCGAGCACGGTCTCTGGCGGCGAGAGATTGTCGCCGACGACCAGGAAGTCGGATTGGCGATAGGGTTGTCGCACGCGGACAAGCGCGCAATTCACCCAGTCATCACCGATGAACCAGGGGTCCACATCATCGAGGCGAGGCACGTGACGACCGACGGCCCTGCCGGTCACACGGTGCAGCACGCGCGAGACCAGCCTCCGATCTTCGAGCCCGCCTCGTTGCAGCAACTCGCTCATGCGCCCTCATCCCCGCTCTCTCGCCGGGCTCTCGGCGCTCCCTGGCTCCGCTCTTCTTGATGCGAAAGGCCTGAAGATGGATCGCGAAGGTAAAAAGTAAATTACGCAGCACCCGATATACTTGGAACACTGTACCGATTCACCCACAATACTCACACAAGGGTAAGCCGTACTGTCCATTGTTCGGCGGTCAAGGACCTGGCAGGTGGCCGCTAAGTATGCGCGTCTTCACCTTGCAGTAATGCCCTTCCGATACCTTCCTGGGCAAAGGAACCGCGTCATCAGCGCTGCAAGACTTCAGGAGGATCGAATGCGCATTCCGCGTCAGCTCGCCGGTTTCGCTGTCATCGCGCTGCTGGGGCTCGCATCTCCGGCGCTTGCCGCGGACGATGCCGCGAGCTTTATCGCTCAGACAGGGGACGCTGTGCTCAGCCTGGCGCGGGATCGGAACCTCTCGGACGAACAATTGAAGGAACGGCTGCGCACCATCACCGCTCAGGATTTTGATTCGCCGGGCATCGCTCAGTTCGTGCTCGGACGCCATTGGCGCAGCGCCAGTGATGCGGAGCGCGAACAGTTCGTCAAAGCCTTCGAAGAATACATGGTTCAGGTCTATGCGACCCGTTTCCGCCAATTTAGCGGGGCTGTTTTGAAGGTCGTGGGTCAACGCCAGGACGGCCAGAGCGCGGTGGTGAGCACCGAGATCGAACAGGCGAGTGGACAGCCGCCGGCCAAAGTGATCTGGCAGGTGGCGAAGCAGCCCAACGGGTTCAAGATTACCGACGTCAGCATTGAAGGCATAAGCCAGGCGGTGACATATCGCCAGGAATTCAGCTCGGTCATCGAGCAGCACGGCGGACAAGTGTCTGCCCTGACGCAAGAGCTACTGCAGAAGGCCCGCGACTAGCTTAGGCGGGACCGCCCGACAAAGGTGTCGGTCTACGATCAGACCGACCTTCACGTGCTCGTCAGCCGCGGCAGGATGCGCAGCGCGTTGGCGCGATCGATGTTCCTGAGATCCGTTCCGCTGAACAGTGCTGTAACGCCCTTGGTATGCTCAGCCGCGGTGCGATACGGAAAATCCGTGCCGTAAACGATCTGGGTCGTGGGAACGAGTTTGGCCAGCGCGGCGAGCGTCCCGGCCAGAGCGACCTGGGCCGTGTCATAGTAGAAGCGATCGAGCTCTGCTTGAACGATCTCGCGCGTGAATTTGCCCTGGTAGGGCGGGCGGCTGACCGCCTGCACCAGGATGCGCTCGGCGATCGCCACGAGCACGCCGCCCCCATGGGAGAAGATCCAGTTGATGTCAGAATATTTCCGCGAGGTGCCGCTGAAGATGAGATTGCAAATCGTCCGCGTCGTGTCCGCACCCCACTCGACGATCGACGAGTGCAGGCCCTGCACCAGATTGACGCAACAATTGGCGTCGGTTGGATGGGTGTACACCGTCGCCTTGCGGCGGTTGAGTTCCTCCCAGATCGGCGCGAAGGACGCATAGCCGAGCCATGTGTCGCCGTAGTTCGTCATCACGCCGATGCCGTCGAGCTTGAGCACGTCGAGCGCGTAGGCGGCCTCTTTGAGGCTCTCATCGATGTGCGGAAGCGGGAGCATGGCAAACGCGCCGAACCGCCCGGGATGATCGGTCATCAGCTGCTTGGCGAATTCATTCGATTGGCGCGCGACCCGCACGGCGGCTTCCTTGCC